>JALYXN010000359.1 GCA_030947085.1 Pseudomonadota bacterium
CTCCGCTGGGCCACATCACAGCACCGGGCGCCACGCCGTTGACGCGAATGTCGGGGCCCAGATCCAGCGCCAGCGAGCGGGTCATCGCCATCAGCGCCGCCTTGGCCATGCAGTACAGCGGATGATCAGCCAGCGGGCGCTCGGCGTAGATATCGAGCAGGTTGACGATGCCGCCGCGCGATTCACGCAGGGCGGGAATAGCGGCCTGGCAAAGAAAGAACGGTGCCTGCGCATTCGAGGCGAACAGCTCGTTCCACTGTGCCGACGTGGCAGTGTTCCAGGGTGTGGAATAGAACGCCGAAGCGTTGTTGACCAGCGCATCGAGACGGCCGAAACGCTGCAGCAGCTGACTGACCATGAGCGGCAGCGCGGACAGGTCAGCCAGCTCGGCCTGCAGCAGCATGGTGCTGTCGGCGCGCTGCCGTTCCAGTTCATGGGCCAACTCGCGGGCCTCGTCTCCCGAGCGGCGGTAATGCAGCGCCACGTCGTACCCGGCCGCATGCAGCGTCCGCGCCATGACGGCGCCCACGCGACGCGCGGCACCGGTGATCAGCGCGACGGGGCGATCATGGGGCAAGGGCATCGAGGGATTCCGGCGAGGGTTCGGCACCCAGCTTGCCGCAAAGGCCCGATGCCGTCACGCTTACGCCGTCAATCGCCGGGCTTCGGCTCGCCCGGCGTTCGCTGGGCGATCGTCCGCAGCATGCCCGTGACCGCCTCGTCGACCCGCTTGTCGACGGTTCGCTTCACCGGTTTGACCCCGGGTTCCGCTGGCGCGGCGAGAGCGTCATCGTTGCCACTGTCGATCCCGATGCCGCCTTCGAACATCTCGATGGCCGTGTTGGCGACGTGGCCGGTGTCGTAATACGCGTAGGCCCCGACACCCAGTGCGCCGATGACCGGCAACCAGCGCGCGAGACCCTTGCTGAGCGTGCGCTGGGTCAGTTTGACGCCGATCTGCCTCGCCACACGCTGTGCCACGCCGTAGGACATGCTGCGGAAAACCAGCCGATCGCCCATGCGCACCACCAGATCGCGAAATGCCTGGGCCGCCGTATGCCGAAACAGGCACCACATCATCTGCTCGCGACCCAGGCTGGCGTGGTGGCCATAGGCCGCGGCAATGTCGCTGACCATCTGGCCCTGGATTTTCCAGATGGCGATCAGTTCCGGCAGCAATGTCAGCCAGCCCAGCGGTCCCGGCGGCAGCGCCAACGAGCCAGCGGTGAGCGCGGCACGCTTGGCCGCACGGCGGGCCAGACGCTGCGCCTCGGCACGCGGATCGGTGCTGTTGCCGATCCTGCTGGCCGGCACCTCGCTGACGAAGTCGAGAATGGCCTCGGTAAGGCGCCCGTGTTCTACCGCCGCGATCACGGCGGGTACCTGCTGAGTCGGCTTGGTCATGCATGGCTCCGTTGAATGCGCAAGGCATTGCACCAGTCTAGACGGACTGCGTGAAGTTCGGCTCAACGGCGGCGCGGCAGAAGGGCGAGCATGACTGGGGCATGACTTCTGGCTCAGGAAAGCTGTCACCGCAGATAGTAACGTTATATTATTACAAGCTATTTGCTTTCCAACTGTTCGAGAATGAATTCATGAAACCATCGATGCTTGCGTTGAGCTTGGTCATCGCTCTGGGCACCACGCCAGCCCATGCCTCGGTTACCGCGGATCTCGCGCCGGCGCCCGTTACGGCCGGGAGCGACGACGCGCAGCAAACGGGCGCGCGCAACAAGCAGCCGACCAAGGTTCAGGATCTGGGTGCCGTATCGGTGTCGGCCGCACTGGATCGCGCGCGTAATTCACTGTCGCCCGACACCGGCAGCAGCCAGTATGTGATCGACCAGAAAGCGATCGCTCAGCTGCCGCTGGGGGCAGCGACGCCGATCAACCAAGTGTTGCTGCAAGCACCGGGCGTGGTGCAGGATTCCTACGGCGGCCTACACGTGCGCGGTGACCACGCCAACCTGCAGTACCGCATCAACGGCGTGATCATTCCCGAATCGATCTCCGGCTTCGGCCAGACGCTGGATTCGCGCACAATCCAGAACATCACCCTGCTTGATGGCGCGTTGCCGGCGCAGTACGGGCTGCGCACCGCGGCGGTGGTGAATATCACCACCAAGAGCGGACACGACCGGGGCAATGGTGGCAGCGTCGGCATCACCGGCGGCTCGTTCGGCATGCTCAATCCGAATGCATCGATCTGGGGCAGCA
>JALYXN010000367.1 GCA_030947085.1 Pseudomonadota bacterium
GAGCCTGCCGGAGGCTGCTGATACCGATGAGGCGTGGCGCGTTGCGCAGCGACACGCGCACATCGACGACGCCGAGGCGCTGACACCGTTCCAGCACGTCTTCAGCCACTTTCGGCTTGACATCGAACCCCTGCTGTTCGATCGCGCCACCGCCCAGCAAGGCATCGCCGATCATCCACAGCTACGATGGTGCAGCGTCGACGACCTTGCCGCGCTCGGCCTGCCGGCCCCGGTGCGCACCCTGCTCCACACCATCCCGTAGGAGCGCACCCGTGCGCGATGCTCTTCACCACATCACCGAAAGGCTCAACGAAAGACATCGCATAAGGTGCACTCCCGCATATCCACAAAGGAAAACTCCCATGGCCCGCACCATCCACTGCAGCAAGCTCGACACAGAAGCCGAAGGGCTCGACTTCGCCCCCTGGCCCGGTCCGCTCGGTCAGCGTATCTATGCCGAGATCTCCAAGCCCGCCTGGCAACAGTGGCTGGCTCATCAGACCACGCTCATCAACGAGTACCGGCTCAGTCCCCTCGATCCCAAATCGCGCACGTTTCTCGGCGACGAAATGGAAAAATTCCTGTTCGGCGGCGACTTCTCCAAGGCCTCCGGCTTCACCGATCCGGACAGCGAGCCTTGACGAAACGTCGCACATTCGGTCTAATGCGCGGCTACACGTGACGCAGCGAACTCTCGCAGTGACGTGATCAAGCCAGCTTCTGGCCGGGTAGCTCAGTTGGTAGAGCAGGGGATTGAAAATCCCCGTGTCGGCGGTTCGATTCCGTCCCCGGCCACCATGAAAAACGAGACTTGGGCCACCTAACCGGGTGGCCTTGTCTTTTATGTTCTCCCTGTGTGCTCCCGATATCGACGCCTCCGTCAGCGGATATCCCCAGATCCGCGAACCTCACCTTCGGTTGTGTGCTCCCCTTCGTTATCATCAAGGGATGGGAAACCGCTTACTCGAAGACTTGGCGAACGATCCTGTGCTTCAAGCGCTTTACCCGCATCTCGCCCGATATCGCCGCGGGTCTGCTCTATATTTCAAGAGCAACGCTGACTGGACAATTACGCGCTGCTACTTCAGAAGTTCATGGAAACGGAGCGCATGCAGGAACGTCAGCGAGAGCTAGAAGCGATCGGGACTGAAATTGACAAGCCTCGGGGCGCAGTTAAGTCGATACCATGCGGCCCCGGCAGAGCCGGAGGCTCGGCGCGGGACGCGCCAAGCGAAGAGCCGAAAACGCGTCAGGGCCGAGAGAACGGGATGTCGGACACCATCTCGTGACCTTCATCGAGCGCCCAAACGCCTAGCGTTAGATGTTGCTGCCGGCCCTGAGCATCGCGTCGGCCCGAAGGTAAACGCGGCCTTTACTTTGATTTTATTGAGATTTTTAACGGCACGGAATATCGGACAGCCAAACAGGAGGTGCTCAACTTGCGCGTGCGCATGCATGCGCATAGACTGAATCACGCCCACAATCATCGGTCGCCCGCCCCATGAACGCTTTTTACAATTTGGATGCACCCAAGAAAGCTCTGAACTTGTCTCTCAATACCGACTTGGTTGTGCAGGCACGCCAGTTTACTGACAACTTGTCGAATGAAGTGGAAACTATGCTGGTCAACTTTGTGGCCGAAAAAAAGGGCTTACGCCGAGAGCATATGCAGTCTCTCCAACGAGCCGCGCAGAATTGGAATAATTTCGTAGAAAAGCACGGCTCGTTTGCCGATGAGTATTCCACGCTCTGATGGCTCAGTTTCAGGTTTATCTAAATCGTGGCAGGAACAAGGAACACATCCCCTATTTTGTTCTACTTCAATCCGCTGTATTTGATAGCTCACCGCGTCGGGTCGTTTGCCCGTTGGTGCGGCGAGAAATATTTGGTCAAATTGAAAATGAACGATTCAATCCGGCCTTCATAATTCAAGGAAAAGAATACGTGCTCCAACCACTGGAGCTTGCGTCCCTTCCAGCACCACCCCCTGGCGATCTTGTTTGCTCGCTAAAAAGCTCCGGGGACCAAATAGTTGGCGCCACTGATGAGTTGTTCAGTCGAGGATATGGGTAACGTAAGGTTCCGCTGCATGCATCTCTCTCACCAGTACCCCCGTGCCAGCGTCAGCGTTTCGCAAGCTCCATGATGTAAGGCCGCTGAAACTCGGATCCGTCAAGGAATGGCGCAGCAGTTCCTTTGTGTTATCAGCCATCTCACCCCGCTCGTCGCCCTCGACTGGCAACCTTACCAGCTTCCGCAGTCGGCTCTCGCTCGACGAACAGTGGCCGCAGCGCGCTGGCCCTGTTTATGAGGCATCCCTCAGTCGCCCCCGACACGCCGTCGCTCTGACCTTAGGCATGGTGAAGCGCAGCGGCGGCCACCAGCAACCGGGTTAAATGCTTCATCTTTGCCTCCATCCGATCTCAGGGGCCATGGTCCGCCTCAAGTCGTGCGCCGCTAACAATGGTCTTTTTAAGCCATTCTTGAGCGCGGCTCATAAGCCACATTTCGTCCGCCAATTCGTTGAAAATCCCCGTCGGCGGTTCGACTCCGTCCACGGCCACTATGTTTCTCGGTGACTTACGACAGCCGCACGAGTTGTGGCTTTAGTTTGTGTGTCCAAAATGTGCCATTTGATGCGCGTCGCGTCGCCGCGCCGCGCAGATGATTGGCCGACAGATGCACATGCCGCGACACCATGTCCTGCCTGGCACAACTGCCCAGCGCCTTCAACTCTCGCAGCGACGTGCCGTGCTGCACAAGCCACAACGTTCACGTGTGGCGCAAGTCATGCGAGCGAACGCCTGCTTGAGACCTGCTCGTTCCGACGCTCTTTTCTTGTGGTAGGTAAATGCGTAGTCTCCATGTCGGCCTAAACGCCGAAGCGACAAGCAGGACGCCTCCTGGTACATGGACGCAACTTGCCTCGGATCTGGCCTCGCCGGCTGAATCCATGCACCCGACGGCTCCTATCGGCTCAATCGGATTGCAGATGCGAGCCGTCGCGCTGCCGTCAGGTCTTGTCACTGCGAGCCGGTCATATCCCCAACTCAATCGGGCAACTTGGTCGATTATGGCCCGCGCGCTCCGGGCGCTGGAAAGGTACATTGATTCAGTGCTCGCGCCACCCTGCACTTCAGTGCTCACGGCAGTCTATCGAGTGATCAGGCGATCAGCCCAAACTTTCATTTTTGTTGCACGCGCCGTTCACCTGTTCTCATGGATAAAGCTCAACCGCAGATGAGGTTGCGGGGCGGACCGCACTTATTTTCCATGAGGCTTTGACCATGCGACCCATACGTTCCCTTTTCACTTCAGCATCCGTATTCGCGCTGCTGGCTATGACCGCCACCGCGACGCTGGCACAGCAGAGTGCACCGAGCTCTGCATCGCCTAGATCGGTGTCGGTAGACAATTCCGGCGTGAACAAACGCGATCGTTCGTCCCATACAAAAAAGCCGACGGATCAGCCTAACGACAAATCGGACATTCATCTGGCGGCAGCCGTACGCCGCGCTGTCGTCAAGGACAAATCGCTCTCCATGTCGGCGCACAACGTAAAGCTTGTGGCTGCTCAAGGGGCAGTGACCTTGCGTGGTCCGGTGAAGAGTGTCGATGAGAAAAACCGCGTTGAAGCGGACGTGAAGCGCGTTTCAGGTGTTTCCAGTGTCAATAACCAGCTCGATGTTAAAAACTGATCAGGAATCGAAGTCATGACCAACTCCGTCTTTTGCACCACGAAAACTGTCGAGCAGGCCGAAAACATTGTTCAGGAACTCAAGGGGTCAGGCTTTTCAAATGACGATATCTCTGCGTTGCTTCCGGACAAGCGCGGCACCAAGGATTTTGCGCATGAGCACAACACCAAGGCGCCAGAAGGTGCGACGACCGGCGGCATAGCAGGGCTGGGCGTGGGTGCGGCCGTAGGTTGGCTCGCGGGAATCGGCGCGCTAGCCATACCGGGCGTGGGACCGTTCATCGCCGCGGGCCCGATTATGGCGGCCCTTGGTGGTGCCGCACTGGGTACCGCTACCGGCGGCATCATCGGTGCCTTGGTGGGCCTGGGAATTCCCGAGTTTGAAGCCAAGCGCTATGACGCCAAGATCCGCGAGGGCAACATTCTGATATCGGTGCATGCCGAGGATAACAAGTTGCGTGACGTGGCCAAGGAAGTCTTTGAACGCAACAACGCAAACGACATTTCCAGCGCGTCCGAAGCCAGCGTAAGTTGAAGTCGCCCAGTAGAGGCCGGGCAGCGGTGGCACTTACTTGAGCTTGTCATCGTTGAAAATGCAGGAATGACGAGGAAGCAGGCTTTGAACTTGAGTAGGTGACATTTGGGCGCGGTAGCGAATGCTTTCCTTCGCATCGAATAACGAAACGTGAGGACACAGATCGCATGCGTCAAATGAAGCGATGCAATTGCTTCTCGGCACATTCACGGGCCCGGGAACAATTTTCAACCTCGTCCCGGAGAAGAACATGATCCAGCTTAATCCTCCCATTCCGATGAATACGCCGAAGGGCGAAGGGTTCGCGCATCTGATGCTGGATTATGGGCCCGAATCTGATTTGTATTGGGTGGTCATGATCACCAGCACGGGTGAGATCTGGACGTACGCCAACCGCTATGTGCGTGGTTCAAAGAACATCACCTTGGGCCGGACCAACCCCACGCTTCCGCTGTCCCCGGCCAGCGTCTCGCCGGGTGAGTTGGGTTCTACGCGGCAACGGGTTATGGAAAATCTTGAATCCGTTTGATCAGCATGGCGTGCAGTCAGGGAAAGCTGTTGAGTTAACTTTTCCCAGTAATGTTTAGCAAAATTCTTTCCAACAACAGCAAGAGGCTATCCGAATGAACGAAAATCAAGTTGAGGGCACCGCCAACAAAGTGGCGGGCCGCGTCCAGGATGCAGCAGGCGCGTTGACAGGCGACGCCGACCAGCAGGCAAAAGGCAAAGCGCGCGCGGTGGCCGGCGACGTTGAGGCCAAGGCGGGCGACGTCGTTGAACACGTTCGTGAGTGGGCGGCTGATCGTCCGTTGAGTGCCGTGTTGATCGCCG
>JALYXN010000383.1 GCA_030947085.1 Pseudomonadota bacterium
GTGCATGACGCGCTGCGCGACCGGCGGTTCGGCGCACTGCTGCAGATGCAGGTGGCCATGCGCTCCAACATTCTCAGCATGGGAATCAAGGCCGATCGCCGTATTGGTTACGACAAGGCGCGCGCCAGGGATCTCCATGGGCTGGTGATCAACGAACGGATCCCCGCCCGCACCGGCGAGCACGTGCTGGATGCCATCGGCAGCTTCTGCGAACCGCTGGGTCTGAAGCAGACCGAGGTTCGCTGGGATATTCCGGTACCCGACGAAGCGCACGAATGGGCCGCCCGACACCTCCCCGGCGACACGCCCACCTTGCTGGTCAGCCCTACCTCGAGTCATGCCCTGCGCAACTGGCAGCCGGGGCGCTACGCCGCCGTGATCGACCACGCGACGGCGCGCGGCTGGCGGGTGGCATTGACGGGTGGGCCTTCAGCCATGGAGCGCACGATGGCGGACGCCGTGCAGGCAGCGTGCAAACACCTGCCACTGGACCTGACCGGCAAAGACACCCTGAAAAAACTGATGGCGATGCTCGGCCGCGCGCAGCTGGTGCTCACCCCCGACTCCGGCCCGATGCACATGGCCAACGCCGTCGGCACCCGCGTCCTCGGCCTGCACGCGGCCAGCAACCCGGATCGCTCCGGCCCTTATTCCGACCGGCGCTGGTGCGTCAACAAATACGACCAAGCGGCACGCCAATATCTCGGCAAGCCAGCCAGCGAAATCCCCTGGGGCAGCAAGATCGAGAAACCCGGCGTCATGGACCTGATCAGCATCGACGATGTCATCGACCGCTTCGAAGCCGCCGCCAAAGACCTCAACCTCTCATAGCCCCAGCTTTTGTAGGAGTGACTTCAGTCGCGATGCTCTTGCTCCGGGAAGCAGAACCAAAGCATCGCGGCTGAAGCCGCTCCTACAATAAAAGCCTACTTCTGCCGGTAATCCTGGTACGACTTTTCCTCGACCAGCTCGGAACCGAGCTTGGTGTTGATCTCGCGCTTGAACGCGGCGCGCTCGTCGTTGCGGAAGTAGACCGCGCGGGCGAGTTCGATGAACTCCTGATCGAACGCACCGGCACGTTCCTTCAGCCGGATCTTGTCCTCGATATCCCACAGCAGATCATTGACCTCGGACAGGCGCGCGCGCTCGTCGCCGATGTCGGTCTGCGCGGCCGCATCGTTGGCCCAGGTGGCGTTGAGCAGATCCAGCTCGTTGCGCACGTTGGCCAGCTTTGCCGTATCCGTGATGCGTCGCGACTTGATTTCGAGAATGGTGATCTTGTCGATCAACTCGCCAAAGGAGACGGGGGTTTGAATCAGGCTCATGAGGTTGTCCGTTGAAGATTGATGGGAGTCACGCGGCGGGGCGAAAGGCGCCTTGCTGCACCAGCTCGCACACCGTGCGAACGTCGCCGTCCATCGCGCGATCGCGGTGCATGAAGTCGATATGCTGGCGAAGGATCGCGTGGGCCTCGCGCACGCTGTCACCAGCATGGAAATCATCGGCGCTGGCCAGCGTCTGGGTCAGCTGCTTCACCTCATCGACAAACTGGACGTAGTGCGGATGATCGTCGCGCGGCGCATTGGCGACCTTGGCCGCCAGCGCTTGCCAGCCGCCCCGTATCGCCAGCCGACGCGCCGCATTGAGCATCGCTTGTCGATAATCCAGCGCCTGCGCCGCGGTGTACAACTCCAGCGCCAGCACATGGCCGAGATCCTCGGTCATCTCCAGCACGTGTCGGGCTTCGTTCGCACCCATCGACACGTGATCTTCCGCGTTGGCACTGGTCGGCAACGAATACACGCTGGCCGGATGCGCGCGGGTGGCCAGGTCGTTGACCAGCGCCGCCGCGGTGTATTGCACGATCATGAAACCCGAATCGGTACCATCCTCGTTGCCGGTGAGAAACGCGGGCAGGCCGTCATTGGTGGCCGAGTCGACCAGCTTGTTGAGGCGCCGCTCGGAAATCGACGCCAGCACCGGAAGGGCCGCCTTCACATAGCTCATCGCCAACGCCAGCGGCATGCCGTGGAAATGCCCAGCCGAGATCACCTGCTCCTCGATAAATTCCGCATCATCGTTGTCGGGGAAGATCAGCGGGTTGTCGGTCACCGAGTTCAGCTCGATCTCGAACACGCGGCATGCCTGCGCCCACGCGTCGCGCACCGCACCGTGGACCTGCGGCATGCAGCGCAGGCTGTAGGCATCTTGCGGCTGGTGCTTCTTGCCACCCTTGAACGGCAGAAAGCGGCTGTAGAAAGCCTCGCGCCCGTGGCGCTGGTTGGCTGGCACCCAGTCCCAGCCGATGTCGAAACTCAGCGCCTGGTCGTCCGGCTCGCTCCAGGCCTCGGCGCTCCATGACTTGAAGCGCGGCACCAGATGATAGGGAATATCCATCAGGTTCGAGCCCGCCAGCAGCTTGCGCACGCGCGCGGCCGTGTCCACCTGCCCCGGGTGCGGACGCAACTGATGCACGTCGAGACGCAAGGCGCCGCTGCGGCCGGCAAACGCATCCAGGGTCATCGCCGCCGCGAGATCGGCCGTATCCAGCAACTGCTCCAACGCGTCCAGCGCCAGCACGCCGGTGGCCAGCATCTGCGCCGTACCATTATTGAGGGCCAGACCTTCCTTGAACGACAGGCGGATTGGACTCAGCCCGGCGCGCTTCAGCGCCTCGGCACCGGAAACCCGCTCACCGTCATAGAACGCTTCGCCGCCGCCCAGCAGCACGATGGCAAGGTGCGACAGCGGTGCAAGATCTCCGCTGGCGCCGACCGAACCCTTTTCGGGCACCACGGGCACGACTCCCGCGTTGAGCATCGCCGTTAGTGCCTCCAGCGTGCTCACGCGGATGCCCGAGTGACCGCGCATCAAGGTGTTGATGCGGATCACCAACATCGCCCGCACCACGTCCGCGCTAAACGGTTTACCCACGCAAACGGCGTGCGTGATGATCAGGTTGTGCTGCAGCTCTTCCATCAAGCTGCCTTCGGGCGTATCGCGATTGCCGCCGGGCAGTTCGTCGCGCAGACGATGCGCGCCCAGCAACTTGTCGGCATTGCTGCCGAAGCCGGTGGTAACGCCGTAGGTCGGTTCGCCACAGCTGACCTTTTCGGCCAGGAAATCGGCGGCACGCTGCACGCGTTCGAGTCCCGCCGTTGCCAGCGATACCTTGCCACCGCGTCGTGCCACCGCCACCAGTTCTGCGCGGGTAAGACGGTTGCCATCGAGAACGATAGTCGCTGTTGTGCTCACTGCTGCCTCACTTGTCATGCATGAATCGGGGCGAACCGGCGACAGCTCAGCCCATGGCTGCGGCCTGCTCCAGCTCCACCCGCAACGTCTTGATCAAATCGCTGCGCGAGACCTCGAACTGATCTTCGCGGCGCAGGTCCTTGACCGTCACCACGCCCTTGGCGATTTCGT
>JALYXN010000386.1 GCA_030947085.1 Pseudomonadota bacterium
GAACCAGACGTGCGCTGCGCTGGACGGCGATAAGCGCCGCAGCAACGGAGCCGGCGAGACGATCAGCCGGATCGGATTTGCCAGTCAGCGTGCCAATCATGCCCTTGCGGGATAATCCGGCGTAGACACCGGCACCCAGATTGCCAAAACGATCCAGCGCGCAAAGCAGTGCCAGATTATGTTGCAGCGTCTTGCCGAAACCGAAGCCGGGGTCGACCAGTACCTTGCGCTTGTCGATGCCCGCCAGTTCACACGCAAACAGCCGGTCGGTGAGAAAGCGGTGAACCTCGCCCACCACATCGTCGTACTGCGGATCGGACTGCATGTCGCGCGGCGCGCCCTGCATGTGCATCAGGCAAACCGGCACACCCAGCTCGGCCGCCGCGTCCATGGCGCCGTCGCGACGCAAGGCGAAAACGTCGTTGATCATGCCGGCACCGCTGGCCACCGCGGCACGCATGACCTCCGGCTTGGAGGTGTCTATGGCGATCGGCAGAGTGGTACGGGCGATAAGCTGCTCGATGACTGGCAGTACCCGGCGAAGCTCGTCTTCCACGGCAACATCGGCGGCGCCTGGCCGCGTGGATTCGCCGCCCACGTCCAGCATGTCCGCGCCCTCGTCCGCCATGCGCAGACCATGAGCCACCGCCGCCTCGACGTTGTCGTAGGCGCCGCCATCGGAAAAGGAATCCGGAGTGACATTGAGAATACCGACCACGCGGGCGCGATCCAGCCGCAGCCGGCGCCCGGCACAGTCCAGTTCCGCCGCAAACAGATCGTTCATCATGCATATGACCTCATTCGATTCGGCGACGACTGACCGCGTCAGGCTTCGACCGTGCCGCCCAGCTCACCCATGAAACGGCGGTAGTGGCGCAACTCGGCAATGGAATCGCGGATATCCGACAACGCGGTATGCGCCGACTCCTTGCCCACACCCTTGGCGATATCCGGCGCCCAGCGGCGCGCCAGTTCCTTGATCGTGGAGACATCCAGGTTGCGGTAGTGGAAATAGCGTTCCAGTTTCGGCATCTGTCGGTGCATGAAGCGACGATCCTGGCAAATCGAATTGCCACACATCGGCGACTTGCCGGGAGGCACCCAGGCGCGCAGAAAGTCGACGGTAGCCTGTTCTGCCTTCGCGTGATCGGTCTGCGACATCAGCACCTGCCGCCAAAGCCCGGACTTGTGGTGCTGGTTGGTGTTCCAGCTATCCATCGATTCCAACTGGTCGATTTCGTGGCGAATCGCGAATACGGGACCGTCCGCCAGCACCTTCAATTGCTTGTCCGTAACAACCGTGGCGATCTCCAGAATCGAATCCTCGTCGGTGTTCAGACCCGTCATCTCCAGATCGATCCAGATCAGGTTTTCTTCGTCGGCTTGGCTCATGAGCTCTCCTTGTGGCGCGAGTTTACCAGTGTTGCCGGCCATCTCATGTCAGTGAGGCTTTTGGGCATGCGATCATCACCCCATGCAGACTTTTTTCTGGCACGACTACGAAACCTCTGGCGCCGATTCACGGCGTGACCGGCCGGTTCAGTTCGCTGGCATACGGACCACGCTGGAACTGGAAATCATCGGCGAGCCGCTGATGTTTTACGGCAAACCGTCGCTGGAAATGCCGCCCCACCCCGATGCCTGCATGATCACCGGTATCACCCCGCAGCTGGCCGAGCGCGAGGGCGTCAACGAGGCCGAATTCGCCGCCCGGGTCCACGAACAGCTAGCGACGCCCGGCACGTGCGGTGTCGGCTATAACTCGCTGCGTTTCGACGACGAGTTCACCCGTCAAATGTTTTACCGCAACTTTTACGAACCGTACGGGCGTGAGTGGGAAAACGGCAATTCGCGCTGGGATCTGATCGACCTGGTACGCCTGTGCCAGGCCCTGCGCCCGGAAGGCATCGTTTGGCCGTCGCGCGACGATGGCTCGCCAAGCTTCAAGCTGGAACATCTAGCTCGCGCCAACAACCTCCATCAGGAGCGCGCCCACGACGCCTTGTCGGACGTCTACGCCCTGATCGATCTGGCCCGCTTGATTCGGGTGCGTCAGCCGCGACTGTGGAATTGGTATTACGGCCTGCGCCGCAAGCAAAAGGTGTTCGAGCTGCTCGACGTGGTCAACATGACACCGATGGTGCACGTATCGTCACGTTATCCGGCCAGTCGGCACTGTCTTGCCGTGATCGCGCCGCTGGCGCAGCATCCCACCCGCAGCGGCGAAATCATTGCCTACGATCTCGACACCGATCCGACCCAATGGCTGGCGCTGGAAGAGGACGAGATTGCCGACCGCATCTTCACCGCCCGCGCGGATCTACCCGAAGGCGTCGCGCGGATTCCGCTGCGCACCGTGCGGGTGAATCACGCACCGGCGCTGGCCCCACTGTCCGTGCTTCAAGGCGTGGATTTGCAGAGGCTGCAGCTGAATCTCGACCGGTGTGTCGCCCATCGCGATGTGCTGCATACCGTCGACGGCCTGGCGGAA
>JALYXN010000542.1 GCA_030947085.1 Pseudomonadota bacterium
CCCCCACCCGACTCCACTTCAGCGCGGTGGGCAAGCCATCGAGGGCAACAGAACGTCCCCTTGCCTCGACCGCAACAAATCCCCCGCGTCCTCGGTATGGAAATGCCGCTTGAACGCCACCTCGCCCTCTGTCGGTCCTCCAGCTCCCGCGCATAGCGATGCCCCGCGTAGACCGCATGCGCGATCAGGCCGGGCGCTTCGGCGTCGCCGATGCAGCGCAGTAAAACGGGGTCAGGTTCACTTACGGTCGTTTGAATTTTGCAAACCGGTCGCTAAAGGGGACGGAGGGAATTAAGTTGTTATCTTCCTACGGATAATTGGGACGGGTCCTTACGGTCAATACCCCTCAACCGATACCAGTTGAAAGTAGAGACTTTGACAGCTGCCGTTGCCGCCGCGGCCTATGGTCGGATCCGTGCCGTGTTGGAGCGGACAGGGACGATCATCGGCCCGATGGACATGCTTATCGCCGCACAGGCGGTGAGCGCCGGTCTGGTGTTGGTGACCGACAACCTGCGAGAGTTCCGGCGCGTGCCGGGACTGCAGTGTGGGAACTGGATGCGCTGATGGCGCTCCGCGCGGTTGATCTCCAGCAATGCAAAAAAAAGCCCGCCGAAGCGGGCTTGTCCATCTTGCCGGGTGAGGACGTGGGATTGCTCGCCTCACGGCGAACTAGCGACAGAGGTGATGCGGATCCCGTTTACTCAGGTCGGTCAATGTCGATCCGTGACGTGGATCGCGAACGGGGCAGGAAGGGGCATCCGGCGCGTCAATCGCGTCGCAGATCGGTGGCCTGCGCAGTATGGAAATGCCGCTTGAACGCGACGTCGCCAGTGGCGGGCTCCTCCAGTTCGCGCGCGTAGCGATGACCAGCGTAGACGGCGTGCGCGATCAGGCCGGGCGCCTCGGCGTCGCCGATGCAGCGCAGCGAGCGCAGGCCGGCGTCGGCCCATGCTGCTTCGCGCTGCAGCAGGTCCTGATACAGCGCATCGTCGGGCACGCGCGCGGTGATGGTGACCAACGCATCGCAGGCGAGTTCGCGGCGCTGGCCGTCCCACACGTTTTCCATGGTCAGCGTGGTGCCGACGAAGCCAATGATGTTGTGCGACACGATCGGCTCGATCCCGAGTTTGGCCATCCGTTTGCGGATATGCCGGTAGTCGAGTGTGTGGTGACTCCAGGGCGCGATGCTGTCGTCCGGGGTCAGGTGAATCACGTCGCAGCCGCGCAGGCGCAGTGCTTCAGCCGCGACGCTGCCGTAGTAGAAGCCGTCGTCGTCGAAGATGACCACGCGGCCCCCTGATAATCGGTCCTCTTGCAGACGGCCATCCATCAGGTCGTCGGGCGTATAGACTCGCGCGCTGTCAGCGAAGTCGGCGATGCCAAAGCCGTTGCTGCGCCCGTAGCCGTCGCGACGCCAGTGGCAGCCGGTGGCGAGCACCACGTGTTCCGCGCCGAAATCGAGCACGTCCTGCGCGGTCAAGGTCGAGTCGAGATAGACGGCCACATTCGCCAGCTTGTTGATCTGGCCGACGCGCCAGTCGCGTACGCGGGCCCATTCGGCCAGGCCGGGCAGACGTGCCTCGCGGGTGACGCGTCCGCCGAGTTCCTTGCGCGCCTCGGCCAGGCTCACCGCGTAACCGCGCTGGCCCAGCGCGCGCGCGGCCTCCAGCCCAGCCGGGCCGGCGCCGACCACCAGCACGCGGCTGGCCGAGCGCTTGGGCGCGATCCGTTCCGGATGCCAGTCCTTGCGCCACTCCTCGCCCATGGTCGGGTTCTGCGTGCAGCGGATCGGCGAGATCGTCATGTCGCCGGAGACACAGATATTGCAGCCGATGCACTCGCGGATGTCGTCGATGCGGCCTTCCTCGATCTTCTTTGGCAGGAACGGATCGGCAATGGACGGACGCGCGCAACCGATAAGGTCCAGCACACCGCGCTTGATCTGCGACACCATGGTGTCCGGCGAGGTGAAGCGGCCCACGCCCACCACCGGTTTGCTGGTGGTCTTTTTCACGAAGTCGATGAACGGCTCCTGCGCGCCTTCGCTGGCGAAGCGCGAGGGCACCGAATCGTTGTACCAGGCGGCGACATTGACGTCCCACAGGTCAGGCAGCTCCGCCAGCATGCCTACGATGTCCCTCGCCTCGGCCAGCTCCACGCCGCCGGCGCCAAGCAGTTCCTCGGTGGCGAAGCGCAGCGCGACCGCGCAGGTGTCGCCGACCGCATCTTTCGTGTCCTGCAACACTTCGCGCAGCAGGCGCACGCGGTTCTCCAGCGAGCCGCCGTAGGCGTCGCTGCGCTGGTTGCGCCGACGTTGCAGGAAGTGCATCGCCAGCGACAGGTCGTGCGCGGCGTAGACGTAGATGATGTCCATCCCCGCGCGCCTGCCGCGGATCGCCGCTTCGCGATGCCAGCGTCGATACTCGCGGATGTCGTGCAAGGCCATCGCCCGCGCCTGTGACGGGTAACCGTATTTGGACGGCTGGTGCGATGGCGCCAGCAGCACCTCGCGCGAGTACAGGTTCGACGCGGTCGGGCCGTTGTGCGACAGCTCCAGCGCCGCCAGCGCGCCGTGCGCGTGCACCTTGTCGCACATCAGCGCCAGCGCGGGGATGTCGCGGTCGTCCCACAGTCGCGCCTCGACATACGGCGTGAGGTCACCGCTGGGATGGATCTCGCACTCCTCGGTCGAGACCACCGCCCAGCCACCCTCGGCCTTGATCTCGCGCATCGCCGCATGCGCGAGCGGCATCGCATGACCCATGCCGTTGCAATGCGGCACCTGGAAGAAGCGGTTCTTCGCCGTGACCGGACCGATCTGCAGCGGAGTGAACAGGATGTCGTAGCGCGGATCTCTCATGGTGCTGAAACCTTGACAGGTGGGCCGGGGTTGCGACGCAGGCGCACGAACGCATACAGCGGCAGTCCCGCCACGCCCAGAGCCAGCGCATACAGGAACGGTTCGCGGCCCATGCCGACAAAGGCGAAAATCACGAACAGCACGCCGGCGGCCGCGACGAGCAGCACGGGGTAGGTGGCACATGTGGCCGTGCGCCGCCGCCACAACACCCCCAGCGCGAGCGCGCAGCACAGATAGAGCGGCAGGTTGACCGCGGTCACCACGCGGGTGAGGAAGGTGAACGCTGACACCAGCGACTTGCTGTAGCTCATCCCGATCATCATCGAGGCGAGCGCGCCGGCGACCAGCAACGCCACGACCGGCGCGCCATGGCGGTTGTTGCGTGCGAGCACCGCCGGCAGCACGCCGTTGCTGGCCATCGTGCGGGTCAGTTCGCCGGCCAGCAGGGTCCAGCCGTTGAGTGCACCCAGTCCGCTGATCACCACGAACAGCGCCAGCCAGCGCCCGGAACCGGCGGTGGCGAAGCGATCCATCAGCAGGGCGAACGGCGCGCTCGCATCGGCCAGCTCCTGTTGCCGGATCAGCAGCAGCGGCACGGTCGAGACGATGATGTAGATGATCGCGGTCAGCACGGTACCGGCCATGGTCGCGCGCGGGATCGTGCGCCCGGGATGGTCGACCCGCGCCGCCGGGATGCTGGCCGATTCGATGCCGAGCATCGCGAACAAGGCGATGGTCGAGGCCGCCATCACGTCGGCCAGGGTGATCGGCGTGGTTGGCGGGTGGGCGACATAGCTGGCCGGCGCGGTCAGCAGCACCCAGCCGCCGAGCAGCGCGATCGCCAGCATCGGCAACAGCTTCAGCGCGGTGGTGACGATCTGCACGCCGCCGCCGGTGCGCACGCCGAACAGGTTGATGAGCACGATCGCCCACAACAGGAACAGGGCGAACAGCGCCGGCTGCAGCACGCGCAGGGGCGGGAACACCACCCCCAGGTAACCGACCACGCCGGTGGCGAGCGCGGCATTGGTGAGCCACAGCGACACCCAGTACGCCCACAGCGCCATGTATGCCGGCAGCTCGCCGAGGGTGTCGCGGATGTAGCCATACGGCCCACCGGCATCGGGCAACGCACGGGCGAGATGCGAAAACACGCGGGCCAGCACCAGGCAGCCGGCCAGCACGATGATCCAGCCGATCAGCGCATTGAAGCCAAACGGTGCCAGCGACGCCGGCAGCACGAAGATGCCCATGCCGATGACATTGCCCACCACCAGCGCGGTGCAGGTCCAGAAGCCGATCTTGTTGCTGTCGTGCATGTCGGCTTCCGCTTGGATTCAGTTCAGTGGAAACGATGGAGCAAGCTCGATCACGCTGTGCCGATGGCGCACGCAAGAAAGCCCACGATCCGCTCTGCGCTACTCACCGCAGCAATTTGCACGCATAAAGAAGATCTGGAACAACCGACATTTTTTGCAAAGGGAAGGGTTATTCGCCATACCCATAGTCGGCGCAGAGCGCGAACACCGGCCGGACCGACACAGGCGCAAGCTCACGCGGACTCTCCGGCGGGACCGGCGTACGCCGCGCGCAGCAGATTCTGGAAATGCCAGACGCCACCCTCGCGTTTCGGACACAGCCGGCCGGGGATATACACGCCGGACGCCAGTCCCCGCTGCACCGCTTCGCAGATCGCAATGTCCTCATTCTGGACTTCGTCGCTGAAGGCCTGGTCGGCGGCGATGCGTGCCTGTGCCTTGCCGTCCTGCGCGTAGTAGTAGTCGAACACGATCCGACAGCGGCCCGGCCCCAGCGGCAGGATGCGGTTGGTCTGCAGTCGCCCGGGCATGATGTTGAGCATCACGTTGGGATAGATGAAATAGTAGAACGCCTCGCCGTCGCCGTATAGCTCGGTGCTGTCGCGCAGTGGCGAGGACTGCAGCGAGTGCCACGGGAACAGCTCGGTGCCATAGGCGCGGTAGTCGAGTACCTTGGACAGGCCCGGATGCACGTGCGGCAGGTGATAGCCTTCGAGGTAGTTGTCGACGTAGACCTTCCAGTTGCAGTCGATGTCGTAGTTGTCACGGCGCAGGTAGCGCATCGCCGATAGGTCGATCGGCGCGATGCGCTCGGCGATGTCGGCATAGACGTCGTCGAACGCCGGCACCTCGTCGCCAAGCGCCACGAACACCAGGCCCTGCCATTCGTGTACGCGCAGCGCCGGCAGACGGATGTCCTCGACCCTGAAATCGCAGGCGTCCTGCATCTCCGGTGCGCTGCGCAGCTGGCCTTCGAGCGTGTAGGTCCAGCCGTGGTACTTGCAGTGCAGGGCGCGCGCACCCTTGCCGTTGCACAGCGCCAGCGGCCCGGCGCGGTGACGGCAGACATTGGGGAAGGCGCGCAGTACGCTGTCCTGCCCGCGAACCAGCAGCACGGGTACGCCGGCAATCTGCTCGACGACATGATCGCCCGGCTCGGCGAGCTGCTGCTGGTGTGCCACCAGCTGCCAGTTGCGTGCGAATACCGCACGCTGTTCCATCGCCAGCATCGCGTCACCCACGTAGTAGCGCGCCGGCAGGGCGCGCGCGCGGTTGAGTTCCTCGACCATGGTGTCAGTGTGCATGAGCAGATCCAGTCTCGGGAAAGGTTTGCGCGACGAACGGTCGTGTTTCGAAGCATACCTGCCCCGCGTGCTGCCGCGCCCAGTACATGCCTGATGCAGTCTTGCAGCCAACGCCGAACCTCGACAACTCAGTTTAGCGAGCCATGCGGGAGGTTGTCAGAACCGGTACGCACAGACGTCATCGCGATTCCGCCGCCCGGGGAAGACCGAGCATGGTCGCGCAGGTCGGCAAAGTCGGGAGGAATTCTTTGTCGGTATCTACTATCTGTCGCCTGAATTCCGCTGTAGATTCCCCAATGACCTGTGAGGATCTGCTGACGTCTATGCCACGCGCCATGCCCTTGCCGCACCGCCCGAGATCCGGCCCGCCTCTGCAGGTCGCATCGTCACGGAGCAGTGAGCCGTGACGGAGGTGTCTGCCACCGGTACGCTGGAACAGGCGTTGGCTCACGCCGCGCGTCTGCTGGACAACGATACGCTGCTGGCCGTCGAGCAACTGGGCGAGATTCTGAAGGTCGCCGAAGGTCAACCGGCGGCGTTGCAGCTGCTGGCAGCGGCGCTGTCGATCCAAGGTGATCTGCCAGGCGCGCTCGATATCCTCGTGCCCTTGGCACGGAGCCAGCCGAACTGGGCGATGGTTCAGTTCGACCTGGGCCTGGCCCTGGGTCGCGCAGGGCGCGGGCAGGAAGCGATCAACGTGCTGCGCCGGGCGGTGGCGCTGAAGCCCGACCTGCCGCAGGCCTGGCGCGTGCTGGGCGACCATCTCATGGCGGCCGGCCAACAGGATGCGGCGGATGCGGCGTATGCCAGTCACGTGCGCTATTCCACCCACGACCCGCGTCTGCTGGAGGCCGCCGTCGCCCTCGTCGAGCACCGCATCCCCGTGGCCGAAGCCCTGCTGCGCGAGCATCTGAAGCAGGTGCCGACCGATGTGGCCGCGATCCGCATGTTCGCCGAGGTCGCCGTTCGTCTGGGCCGCAACGAGGACGCCCTGAACCTGCTCGCACGCTGCCTGGAGCTGGCGCCCAGCTTTGATGCCGCGCGCCAGAACTATGCCTTGGTCCTGCATCGCAGCAACCAGCCGGAACAGGCGCTGGTCGAGATCGAGCGTTTGCTGGCGGCGGAACCGGGTCATCTCGGCTGCCGCAATCTCAAGGCCGCGGTGCTGTGTCGTATCGGCGACTACGAGACCGCCATCCGCATCTACGCCGACTTGCTGGAACACTACCCGCGCCATGCGAAGGTGTGGGTAAGTTATGGCCATGCGCTGAAAACCGCTGGCCATGGCGACCGCGCCATCGACGCTTATCGCCACAGCCTCGAGCTCGAACCGTCTTTCGGCGAAGTCTGGTGGAGCCTGGCCAATCTGAAGACCTACCGCTTCAGCACCGACGACCTGGCCGCAATGCGCCGGCAGCTGGCACGCACGGATGTTTCCGAGGACGACCGTCTGCATCTGGAGTTCGCCGTAGGCAAGGCGCTGGAGGACGCTGGCGAGTACGAATCATCCTTCCGCCATTACGCGCAGGGCAATGCGATTCGCCGTACGCAACTGCACTACAGCGCCGACGACACCCATGCACGGGTGCAGCACATCCGGGAGCACTACACGCGCGATTTTTTTGCCGCACGCGCAGGCGCCGGCAGTGTGGCGTGCGATCCGATCTTCATTGTCGGCCTGCCGCGGGCCGGCTCTACCCTGATCGAGCAGATCCTGTCCAGTCACAGCCAGGTCGAAGGCACGATGGAGCTGCCCGAGGTCACCTCGATCACGCGTTTGCTGCGCAGGCAGGGCGAGGCCGACAGCGTGATGCCGTACCACGGCGCACTAGCTGCACTCGATGCCGATGCCTTGCGTGCGCTCGGCGAGCGCTACCTGGCGCACACCCGGATCCAGCGCAAGACCGCGGCGCCGCTGTTCATCGACAAGATGCCGAACAATTTCTTGCACATCGGCCTGATCCACCTGATGCTGCCGAACGCGAGGATCATCGATGCGCGACGGCATCCGCTGGCCGGTGGCTTCTCGGTTTTCAAGCAGCACTTCGCGCGCGGACAGAACTTTAGCTACGGGCTGGAGGATATCGGGCGTTACTACCGTGACTACGTCGCACTGATGGCGCATTTCGACGCCGTGCTGCCCGGGCGCATCCACCGCGTCGTATACGAGCACCTGGTCGAAAACACCGAGGCGGAGGTGCGTCGCCTGCTCGGGTATTGTGGCCTGCCGTTCGAGGCATCGTGTCTGCGGTTTTTCCAGAATCCGCGGCCGGTACGTACGGCCAGTTCGGAACAGGTGCGCCAGCCGATCTACCGGGAGGGGTTGGATCACTGGCGGCACTACGCCGCATGGTTGGGGCCGCTGGAGCTGGCCTTGGGGCCGGTGCTCGAGAGCTACCCGGACGTGCCGGAACGGGAGCAAATGTAGCTATTTCGGATGGATTGTCGTGAACAAGAGAGGGGAGCACTTATGCACGCGAGCAGATCAAGACAAATCATGAGTACGCAACGGGCGGGATTGGTCCGGTTGCCGCTTGCTGCGGCAATCTGCCTGGCCGTGGCTGCGCCGGCTTTCGCGCAGGACACGGGGCAGCCCAAGACGTCGACCACGACACCGGCCGCCAAACCGAAAACCACGACACTGAGCGAGGTGACGGTGACCGCGCAGAAGCGCACCGAGAATCTGCAGAAGGTGCCGATCAGCATCAACGTGCTGGCGGAGGATCAACTTGAGTCACTCCACGCGCAGAGCTTCAACGACTACGTGAAGTACCTGCCCAGCGTGACCTTCCAGCAGGGCGGCGGCGGTATCGCTACCGGTCCCGGCTTCGCCTCGATCTACATGCGCGGCGTGGCCAGTGGTGGCAACACCAACCATTCCGGCTCACAGCCGAGCGTTGGCGTCTATCTGGACGACCAGCCGATAACCACGATCCAGGGCCCGCTCGACATTCACATGTACGACATTGCCCGCATCGAGGTACTGGCCGGGCCACAGGGTACGTTGTATGGCGCGAGCGCGGAAGCCGGCGCCTTGCGCATCATCACCAACAAGCCCGATCCCCGCGGTTTTGCGGCAAGTTACAGCGTCGATCTCGGCAAGGTCGCCCACGGTGGTATCGGCGATATCGTCGAAGGCATGCTGAATATCCCGCTCAGCAGCAACGCGGCCGTCCGCCTCGTCGGCTGGCACGAACACGATGCCGGTTACATCGACAACCAGGCCGGCTCGCGCACCTTCCCATCCTCGGGCATCACCGTCAGCAATGCGGAAAATTGCACGCCGAGCGCGACGCTGCAGTGTTTCGGGCACGCCAGGAAGCATTACAACGACGCCAATACCAACGGCGCACGCGCGGCGCTGAAGATTGATCTCAACGACAACTGGTCGATCAGCCCGACCTTGATGGGGCAGCAGACGATCTCGCACGGCAGCTTCGCCAGCGATCCCTCCGTGGGCGATCTGGCGGTGACCCACTTCTATCCCGAGCGCGTCGATGACCGCTGGTGGCAGGGCGCGCTGACCGTGCAGGGCAAGATCGGCAACTTCGACCTGACCTACGCCTATGCGCATCTGAAGCGCAACCAGGAAGAGTCCACCGATTACAACGATTACGCGTTCTGGTACGACACATTGCACGGCTCCGGTGCATATTTCCAGGACAACAGCGGCGCCCTGATCAATCCGTCCCAGTTCATCACCGACCGGGATCACTACACCAACAGCAGCCACGAGCTGCGCATTGCCTCGCCGAGCGACGATCGCCTGCGGCTGGTGGCCGGCGCGTTCTGGCAGAAACAAAAGCACGACATCCTGCAGGACTACCAAATCAACGGCCTGGCTTCCTCGCTGTCCGTTCCCGGCTGGCCAAACACCGTCTGGCTGACCCGGCAGATGCGCTACGATCGTGACAAGTCCGTGTTCGGCGAACTGTCGTATGACTTCCTTCCCGACGTGCTCACCGGCACGATTGGTGAGCGCTATTTCCGCACCAGCAACAATCTGTACGGCTACTACGGCTACGGCGCGGGGTTTGCTTTTGCGTCGAGTGCCGGCCAGGCCCTCTGCGTCTCGCCTCAGCCGTTCGAAGGTGCCCCGTGTCTGGACTTCAACAAGTCCGTCAAGCAGACCGGTTCGCTCAGCAAGGTCAACCTGACCTGGAATATCACGCCCACCAAGATGATCTATCTCACCCGCTCCGAAGGCTTTCGCCCGGGTGGCATCAACCGCGCCGGTGCATTGCCGCCCTACCAGGCGGATTTCCTGACCAACCTCGAGCTCGGCTGGAAGACCACTTGGCTCAACAATCGGCTGTCGTTCAACGGCGCCGTGTTCCGCGAGACCTGGAACGATTTCCAGTTCAACGTCCTGGGCCCCAACGGCCTGACCATCATCAAGAACGCCGGTTCGGCCCGCATCGACGGGCTGGAGTCGCAACTGAACTGGCAGGCCACCTACAACCTCAATCTCAGTGCCGGCGTCGCGCTGTACAACGCCAAGCTGACCGCGAACTATTGCGGATTCACCGACGCCAGCGGCAACCCGGCCACCAATTGTCCCGCCGGTGTCATCAATCCGTCCACGGGCCTGGACGGGCCGCAGGCTCCCAAGGGTACCCAGTTGCCGATAACGCCCCGCTTCAAGGGCAACCTCATCGCGCGCTACACCTTCAGCGTGGGAGACAACGACGCCTTCGTGCAGGGAGCGCTCGTGCATGTGGGTCGACGCACGACCGACCTGCGGCTGGTCGAACGCAGCCTGCTTGGCAATCTTCCTGCCTACAACTCCGTCGATCTTTCCGCCGGCATCCAGAAGAACAACTGGTCGGTGAACGTCTACATCGACAACGTGTTTGACAAACGCGCGGCCGAGTACAAGTTCACCGAGTGTCGCGTCACGATTTGCGCGGCCCACAATGTCGTCCCGCAGTACCCCAACGGACAGGTCTATACCGGCTTCAGCCAGCCGCGCACGTTCGGCATCCGCTTCAAGCAGGACTTCTAGTACGCGACGGCATTGCGACAAACGGGAGGCACTCCAGTGACCGCCAAAGATAGCGGTCCCATTTTCTGTGAAGAGGCGCATATGCCGCAGCAACCAGAGGGCACGGTCCACCTTTCGTAGACCGGCACCGGAAACCAACAAAAAGGACGGAGGCAATTAAATCGGCGTAATTCCCTCCCTCCCATTAGATAATGTTGATTAAATGAGAGATTCGCGGGGAAACGTCAGACCCTGAGCACGGTCTCCCAGACCTGATAGCCTCACTGCGCGGCGTGCGACGCCGCCGCCTTGCCGGTGAAGTGCTTTCCTGCCACATCGGCCGGCTGCCAGCCGCGATCAAAATCCATGGCAGTGGTGTGCCATTCGTGCGCCGTGAGACGGATCGGACCGCGTACGCGCTCTTTGAACTTCACCGGCAGGGTGAAGCGACCGAGCTTTCGATAGGCGAGGAAGGTGGTGTCGACATGCGCGCCCTGAGTGGTCTCGAATCCGTTGAGGGTGAAGTGCACGCGATACAACAGATGGGTCTGTGCGTTGATCCACAGCACTACCTGGTCGTGCTTGGCCTCACCCAACCCGGGCGATATCGTGGCCAATAGCCGGTAGTAGCGTTCACTGCCGTCGCGGCTGTCAGGCAGGCGGCTGAGGGTGGTGGCACGCGCCTTGATGAAACTGGGGCCGAAGTGGAACAGCACGAAAGCATCGTTGGTCAGCGCGGTGGCGCGCAGCTTCGCCGGATCGGTCTCACGCACGTCGTTGTAGTAGACCGTGATGCCGGCTGGCGTGCGGATGACCTGCTTGTCGCCGAGCGGCCCATGGTGGTGCACCGCATAAATCCCGTCGCGCGGGCGATAGCGTTCCTCCGAGGTGACTCGAAACCCGGCGTCGGTTATCAACGGCTGCACGCGCTGGATCAGTGCATGCCAGTGGCCGTCGGTGGAAAGGTTGATGTCGCCCGGGTAGTCACGCATGTCGCCACCGTGCGCGGCGAGGCAGTCGGCAAAGATCTGCGCGGCGCTCAGGCCATCGTCAAACCGGGCATCGGGCGTGGCGGTGGGGAAACGCGCGCAGCCGCCGAGCATGAGCAGCAGGGCCGGAATCAGACAAAGCAGTCGGCGCATGGCGGGAACTCCACAGGTGGGAACTGGAGCTTACCGTGGCGTCGAGCTGCGCCGTCGAATTCGTTGCGGCGGCGCGAGGACGCGTCCATGCCCTTTGCCGGAACCGGGATCAGATTCACCTCCCGAAGGGTCAAGAAGTGAAACTGACCCCGCTAATGCGGGATTGCCCATGCTTTGTCCACCAGCAGCGGATTGGACTTGCTCAGGTGAAAGGCGGCCGCATCCTGAAAATTTCACTTCCATGGATTGTCGTGCCGATCATGCCGTAGGCGGCGCCTGGGACTATCCCCGGCCAGCGCGGCTGCGTCGCGTCAATGATCGCTCGCGCAAGGCCTCGAACTGCTCGGCGCATGGCGGTGTTGTGACAGAAATTGTCCCTGGCACGAAGGGTATGTGCCTAAGCCCGTCATCCTCGCGAAAGCGAGGATTCGGCTAAAGGGGACGGAGGGAATTAAGTTGCCATCTTCCCCTCGCTTTTCAGCACAGTGGGATTGTGAGCAAAAGCAGGTCCAAACCGAGCCAAAAAAAAGCCCCTAGGCGAATCAATCGCTTAGGGGCCGGTATTGGTGGAGGTGGCGGGAGTCGAACCCGCGTCCGAAGATGTTTGATTCCCAGTTCTACATGCTTAGCTCACCGTTGAATTTCGTCC
>JALYXN010000533.1 GCA_030947085.1 Pseudomonadota bacterium
GGGGATCGTTTTCACCGTGCCTGTTTCCTCGGCGCAGTCCGCTCCGGTCCAGACCGCGCCGCCGCAGATGGATTTGCCAGGCATCAACGTCACTGCGCCTTACACCAGCACTCACGGTGGCTACTTGATTTCGGGCGATTTCAAGGTTGATCCGCGCATGCCGACGGTGGTCTTTCCGGGGCAGGCGCTGGTGAAGGACGACATCATCAGCGTGCAGCCCGTGCATCTGAATGACGACGAATACCTGGTCCTGCAAGAATGTGCGTCAGCGAATTGTCATCAGGCAAATCTGGTGCGTGTCTGGAACGCTGGTGGCGCGCTGGGCACGGTGCGCAACAGCGATGCGCGCGTCCGGATCAAGCACGAGAACAAGTATTTCATCTGGATGCAGCGCCTTCCGCGCATGCCGTTTCCCGACTGCGATCGGTGTAACACCAGCTTCACCCGTTTTGAGCCGCTAAGCCCACCGATGACTCTCGAGCCGATCGGGGCACTTGTCGCCTATCATCGTGGGGCGCTTGCGTCAGCAGATTTCCTGCCCGTACCGGTCGTCAGCCAGAAGCACGAAGGTTCGACTTTCGTGGTGACGTTCAAGGGCGGCGCCACCGTGCGTATCAAGCGGATGCACGCGGCCCGCTAAGCCCCACGCGGCAGCATGAGTTTCGATTCACGTCTTGGGGCCTGTCGGTTGTTTCATTCACTGGAGTTGTGCATGCCTACCCTGTCCGATTTTCCGATCGCCGCCCGCTGGCCCGCTCGGCATCCTGAGCGCATCCAGCTCTATTCGTTGAACACGCCCAACGGCGTCAAGGCGTCGATCATGCTGGAGGAGACCGGGCTGCCGTACGAGCCGCATCTGGTCGACATCATGAACGACGAGAGCCATACGCCGGAATTTCTCTCACTCAATCCGAACGGAAAGATTCCCGCGATCATCGATCCCGATGGTCCGCGTGGCGAAGCGCTGGGTCTGTTCGAGTCCGGCGCGATCCTGCTGTATCTGGCCGACAAGACCGGCAAGTTCATCTCGACCGATCCGGCCCGACGCTGGGAGACGATCCAGTGGGTGTTTTTCCAGATGGCGGCGATCGGGCCGATGTTCGGCCAGGTTGGCTTCTTCTACAAATTTGCCGGCAAGGATATCGAGGACAAGCGGCCGCTCGAGCGCTACGTCAAGGAATCGAAACGGTTGCTCGATGTGCTTGACGCCCGGCTCGACGGTCGCGACTGGATCATGGGCGAGGACTACAGCATCGCCGACATCGCCACGATCGGCTGGGTCAACAATCTGATCACGTTCTATGGCGCGCGCGAACTGGTCGACTTCGATCATTTTGTCCATCTGTCGGGGTGGCTCGACCGTGCGCTGGAGCGCCCGGCGGTACAGCGGGGACTGAAGATTCCTTCGCGGGACTGATCCGCAGAGGAGGAAAGCAGTCTGGGCATCTGGCCGACCCACCGGACTCATGAATTCGCTCAACGGCACACTGATGGCTTCAAAGCCGAACGCGCGCAGATGTTCCGACAAGGCTGGCGATGTCGGTGCGATGCCCTTGGTCCATCCACCGGCGTGACCGCCCGCGATCGAGCAGGGCATCGCAAGCACCTTCGAAAAACGTGTCGGCGCGAGAGGACAGGCGGTAGTCGTTCTCCTCGGACTACTGTTCGAAAGCGGCTCCTCACCGCGGCCTGCGGTATGGCGGAAGCGGCTCCGGACGATGTTGTCGCCATACATGACGCCAGCATTGGCGATGAAAAGCATGTTGGCAGGCCAGACGCGGCGTCGACCAACACCACATCTGCTCGCTGGCTCAGAGCATCGTACAAAGCCTGCCATTGCAGGTGCACTTGTTTGATCTGGACATCGTCGACATTGCCCTGCGTCAGGGGTTGATCACGTAGCTGACTGCGAAGAAGGTCGGCGGACATATCAAAAAGCGCAACCGACGGGTCATTCATCGCTCCGTGGTTCGATCGCGGTTCGGTCAACAACAGCGGCGGGACAACATGGGCTGGTCGACCTTGTGGCGTCTCGGTGCTGGCGGAAAATCCCTTTTCCGGAGCGCCTGGCAACCGCGTTGTGGCGATTTTTCTGGATTCGACGCCGCCGCGGGATGCACTGGAGAAAGT
>JALYXN010000538.1 GCA_030947085.1 Pseudomonadota bacterium
TTGGGGGAAATTGGCCGTGTCATTGAAACCTGCGTTCGGCCCTTGGGCAAACGCGTAGTCGTTTTCACGGGTGTGCTTGGCATAACGGGCGCCGAACTGCAATGACGACAGCGAGCCGCCGTCGAAGTCCAGCTCGCCATCGAACTGACCCCACTTCTCCTTGTCCTGGACGCTGATGCCGCCTTCGCCGAAGATCCAGTTGGCGGTGGCACCCGAAGCGGCAGGCGAGCCGTTATCGCCACCCAGCGCCCAGTTGGCCGGCGTGCCGGTGCCGCGGAAATCCCACGCTGCCCCGGTGCCCGGAGACGTGTTCAATTCCAGCACGTCCTGCTTTGGACTGTTGCCCTCGCCCTTGGTGGTGCCGGCCTGGACCTTGAAGCTCAGCATGTCAGTGACTTTCCAGTCGACATCGGCGGTGAAGTAGTTGGTTGACGAAGAGGCCTTGCGCGATACCAGATCGTAGATACCGTAGTTGTTCGCATCACCCGGAACAGCTGCGAAAGACGCATTCGTCAGCGTGTTGCCACTGACCGTGTATCCCGGATTGAGGTTCGTCGCACCCGGGACAAAATGGTTGCCCCACATCAGGTAGTTGCGGTTGTAGTTGTTGGCGTCCATCTTGCTGACAAACCCGTCCAGGTTGACGGTGACGTTGTCGGCCGGCTTGAACTGCACATCGATCGAGCCGCCCTTGCGCACCCGCTCCTGGGAAAACAGCGCACTGCCCAAAAGGCTCGGGTAATAGACGCCGTTCAGATCCGGATGTGCCGCGACGATAGCATCGGTGGAGTGCAACTGATTGAGCCCGAGGATCTCCTGGCCGTTGCGCTGCAGGCTACGCTTCTCATAAAACGCCTGGACCATGACGCCAAACGTGCTGGCGTCATTGCGATAGTTGAACAACCCACTGAATTGCGGCTTGGTGGTGCTGGGGAGATCGGCGTATACACCACCCACCGAGGCCTCTGCCGTCACCGGCTTGGCGAACTCCAGCGGCTTGCGGGTAATGATGTTGACGGTACCGGCTGCACCGCCTTCCAGCAGACGCGCCTCGGAGCTCTTGTTCACCACGACCTGACTGACAATTTCAGCCGGCAGCAAGCTGTAGCTGACGCTGCGTCCCACGGTGGCCGTCTGGTTCAACACGAACCAGTCGCCGGTGCCGATGTTGTGGCCGTTGATCAAGGTCTGGGTCATGCTCGGATTGGTACCGCGCAGGCTGACGCGGTCGTTCTCGTCGAAACCACCCTCACCGGCACTGGAGGTACCCACGCTGACACCAGGCAGACGCTGTAGCGTGTCGGCCACGTTCTTGGCCGGCAGCTTGCCGATGTCTTCCGCGGTCACGATTTCGACGTGCGAATTGGCATCCCGCTTGAGCGCCAGCGACTCCGCTTCGCTGTCACGGATGCCGGTCACCGTCACTGTGCCAAGCTCCTTGGCATCCCTTTTCGCGGACCGGTTGGTCTGATCGGTGGTGCTGGTCTGATTCGCGTCCTGCGCATACAGCGCGCCGGATACGCACAGGCTGGTGATGATGCTGGCGGCAAGCAAAGTTTTGCGGTAATTCATGGTGTTCCTCCCCTCAGAGGCTGGCTCGAAACAGGACCGATAGCTTGGTGGTCCTGGCCTGGTTGATAACCTGATGTGTTCAGCTGGCTTGGCGCCGTGTCGCTGGATAGCCGTGTCTAGCTCCCCTTGTCGCCATCCAGAAACCAGCCTGCGGCACCAATGACGCCAAGCTGGCCGTGCTCGATCAAACGAACCGGAACCTGTTGCAAATAGGCGTGCATCACGCCCTTGTTGAAATAGCGTTCGGCAAACGTGCTGCTGCGCAGGAAGGCCTGGATCTGCGGCAGGATGCCGCCGGCGAGGAAGACCCCGCCGCGGGCGCCGTAGAGCAGCACCAGGTCGCCGACGAAGCTGCCCAGCAGGCCGCAGAAAACCTGCAGCGCCTCGACCGCGGCGCCATCGCTACCCTTGACGGCAGCACCGGTGATCTCCGCCGGGGTCAGCAAATGCTCGGCACTGCCGCGCAACTCGCACAGTGCGCGATAAAGCTTCAACAAGCCGGGGCCCGACAAGGCATCCTCGAACGACACATGTGACCGGTCACGCCGCAGCAGGCGCAGAATCTCGATCTCGCGCTCGTTGCCCGGCGCCAGTGAAATCTGGCCTGCTTCGGTGGCCAGTACCTGCGCCCGCGGCTGGCCGGGTAACAACACCGCCGAGCCCAGCCCGGTGCCCGGACCCATCACCAGCACCGGCCCGATCGCTGGCGGCTGAGTCGATTCGATGATCGCCCGGGTCTCGGTGGCATCGATGAACTGGGTGGCGTAGGCCACCGCTTCGAAGTCGTTGATGACGGCCAGCCGATCAATGCCCAGCCCGTCGCGAATAGCGCGAATCGAGACCGGCCAAGGCAGGTTCTCGTTAACGATGGCATCGTCCAGCACGTAGCCGGCGCACGCCACCGCGCAATGCCGTAGCTGATCGCGCACCGAGGCATGCGGCGTGTCGGCCAACCGCTCGATGAAATCCTGCAGCATCGCAGTGAGGCTGGACCAGTCCGCACAACCGTACCGGTGGTAATGCAGCACGTTGACCGGCCGCTTGCCCGCTGCGCTACCCACCACCAGGCCGATGCGGGCGTGCGTACCGCCGACGTCGGCGGCCAGAAACGGTTGACCCAAGCCCGACCGGGCCGAGCCGGTGTCGCTCGATACCGAAGCGACGCCGGCATGTGCGTCCGATAATGGCGACGCTGCATGATGCTGGTTGGCAACTTCCCCCACGCTTCTCTCCCTTTTCGCATGCCCCATGACACGACCGTGCATGTCGCCGATCGCCCGGGGCCATATTTGAGTTGAGTCTGTGGTCAAAATGACAACGATGTCAACTAGGCCAAAAGAAATGGTCGTGAGGATCGCCATGGTCACGCCGTTCAATGGACGCGGCAACCTCTCGCGGCGGTTGGAATATTCCAGCAAAAGACTGCGACAAAGGCCTCGTATGAAAACGCTGCGTGCTGCACAGACCCGCTGACGTGAGGCAGCGGATCGCCGCGCGAGGGCGGCTCTTCACTGGGTCGATGGCGCACTGCCATTTGACAACCTTGCACGTTCCGGGGAATAAAGGGACATTCCATGTCTGCCCCGGTCATTCCGCCGGTGCGACACGGCGAACCCGGGGAGAACACTTCATGGCAACAATGCAGGCGGCAGCAGCGCCCGATCGCAGCAACCGTGGACCGATGATCATCATCGGCGCACTGTTTTTCATTTTCGGCTTCGTCACCTGGCTCAACGGGCCGCTGATCACCTTCGTGAAACTGGCCTTTCAAGTCAGCGATGTCTCTGCGTTCCTGGTGCCGTCGGCGTTTTACCTTTCGTATTTTTTCCTGTCGCTTCCCGCCTCAATGGTGCTGCGCCGGACCGGCATGAAAAAAGGCATGGCGCTGGGGCTGTTCGTGATGGCGATCGGTGCCGCCATGTTCGGCCAGTTCGTGGTGGCACGCGTCTTCGCTGGCGCGCTGAGCGGACTGTTCGTGATCGGCGCGGGACTGG
>JALYXN010000590.1 GCA_030947085.1 Pseudomonadota bacterium
CGAAAGGGCGACGCAGCCGTGCCGTGCCGCTCGGTAATTCCATGCAGTGTTCATCCCCCAGGGTAACCGCCATCGAACCGGCACCGGCCGAGCATCCAGAAATACCCGGTGCGCGGCGGCAATAGCGCGTGCAGCGTCTAGGCCCAACGTGCACACCAGCGCAAATACGCTCGCCTTCGGCGTCATCGCCGACCACAATGCTTTGCCTTACGCCGGCTCCGGACTGGCCATGGGCGGAGTCCACCGCACAGAACCCACGAGGATGCGATACGCACCAGTCATTGCGCAAACTTCTTCCACTCGGTGCCGCTGCACTGCTGGTTTTTTTAACGCCGCAGCCGCCAAAGACGTCACCCTCAACGGCAGCTTTGCCGGTGAAAACGGCGCCACCAACCAGCCATCCGGCCACGTGGACCCACCTTGAATACCAAGACCCAAAAGGTGAAATACACCATCGACTACAGCGGCCTCAGCGGTCCGGTCACGGTTGCGCATTTCCACGGCCCGGCTAAACCCGGCGTGGACGCAGGTATTCTCACGCCGATGCCGGGCCCTTACAAAAACGGAATGAGTGGCACGGTGACCGTGAATAACGCCACCCAGTCGGCGATGCTTCATGGCATGACGTACGTCAACTTGCACACCAAGGCGCATCCAAAGGGCGAGGCCCGGGCGCAGATGACGGTCAGTGATTCGGCGGGCATGTAATCGTTTGATGAGCTGAAGCAGGGGCCGTGTCTCCGAAGGACACGGCTCTTTATTAAGCTCCCTGAAACTCAAGCCGACATCCCGGTTTGTGAAGATTTCGGAATCGGGAGGCGACCTCTCCGTACCGATCAGATTTCCAATGTTGTGCTGCCCTTCTGATTCGGGAACGCAGCCGCTGACCACCGTGCGAATGCATAGGGAATGATGTCGGAACCCCCGTGACGAAAAGTAATGTCATCTCGATGTGTGGATTCGCCTGCTGATCAACCGAGCCGCCGCGTAACCGCAAAGAACGCGAGATTGCCCAGGCCGGTGGCGCCTGCCAGCACAGCGACCATGCCAGGAGTCACGTCCTGCCAGCCAAACCACTGGATCAGTCCGAAGCCGACCGCCACAGACACCAGGACGATGCCCCAGCGCAGCGAGGAGTGGCGGCGACGCAGTTCTTCGTCGCGAAGGATCGCGTTGACCATATCTTCCGAACCGCCAGCACCGATCATGCGGCTGCGCACCCGGGCGTCCACCACGATCTTGATGGCCCAGGTAATGCAAATGAAAAGCACGATGGGAATCAATATGCCGAAATTCATGGGGATACTCCTGCTGGATGGCCACGAAAGGCGGCCGTTCGCAAGCCATAGAGACGGCCGGACGCGCGGCGGTTGCATCGAAGCACTTGCAACCGTTCGGTCGCTGCGCGTATCCCTGTCCGCATGGATGACATCCGCCAAGCTGATCGCGCGCTGGTCGAGGCCGTACTGGCCAACCGGCCGGGCGCGTTCGAACGGCTCGTGCGCGAGTATCAGGGACTGTGCTGGCACATCATCCAGCGCATGGTGCGCAATCCCGAAGACGCGCGCGAGCTCTGTCAGGACACGTTTTTGCGCGTACACCAGTGCCTGCATCAATACCGCGGGGAAAGTGCGTTGAAGTCGTGGATCGGACGCGTGGCCTGGACCATCGCGCTGCGTCACCTGCAGCACAAGCGCATCCCGCTGCTGGACCCTACCGGCGACGACGGCGCGTCGCTGCTGGAAAACATCGGCGACGGCTTCAACCTCGAGGCGGCCTGCGCCGACGCGGAAACCATGCGTCACCTGCACCAGGCAATCGAATTGCTACCGCCTGTGCAGCGCACGTTGCTTACCCTGTACTACCTCGAGGAAATGTCGATCCCGGACATCGCCCGCATCACCGGCATGGCCAGCGGCACCATCAAGAGCCACTTGTTCCGCTCACGGTTGCGCCTGCGTGGCACACTGGAAACGCGGACAGGAGTTGCAGCATGAACCACGAAACCGATGACATCCCCCGCTTCGATGATCCCGCCCACGAGCGTGAATGGCTGGCGCAGGAAAGCGCCATGCGACGCGAGCGCCTGCACCTGGATCCGGCTGGCGACGAGCCCCGATCGCAGCGCTATCGCCTGCTGACGCGCGCCTTGCGGACCGCAACAGCCAATGCCTTGCCGACCGACTTTGCGCAACAGATGAACGCCATAGTTTCGACGCCGGTTCATCGGCGAACACCGGCGATGGCACTTGAACAGGTGATGACGAGCGCGCTGATAGGTGTGTTGTTGCTGACCGCCGTGACGGTGACCGTTCTCTACGGGGCAAGCTGGTGGCCCTCCTTCGAAGTCATGGTGCCGGCCGCCGCTGCGGCGCGGTGGTGGCTGGCGCTGTTGGGTTGTTTGGGAATGAGCTGGATGCTGGGCGCGGTTTTGCAGCGGTTCTCCCTGCCTCGCTGAACCGGGCGTTGGCGCGCCAGCGAGGCAGCCGCGCGCTTCGTCACTCTGGCGTCATTCCCGTTCCATGGCCACATGAATAAACGTAGCTACATCGATGGGCGCTTACTCAAGCTCGTCATCCCCGCGAAGGCGGGGATCCAGCGGCTTCGACGACCTGGTAACGTCCGAAGTCACTGAATTCCTGCGTGACCAGCTTCGCTGTTGTAAAGCGCCTCGCAGAAATGACGAAGAAGCAGGCTTTATGCCGTCGGCGAAGCACGCGAGGCGCTGCACGCGAAGCGCCGAATGGAGTCGCGCGCTTTCGAGCTTGAAGCGTTTCGTCAAGGATTGAACGCAGTGGCGCAGACCTCAGGCCTTCCGCACTAACCCGTAGACCACGGTTTCCAGCGCGCTTATTCCGTCGGCAGAAAACCCCGGCTCCCTCGCCAGAATGTCGCTGCGTTCCAGCACTTGCACCTCCCAGTCGCGCTCGTACAGCTCACGGACCTCGGCTTCTGGCACGGAAAAGGGTGGGCCTTTTTTCTCATGCTGCGGATATTCCAGCGTGATCAGCAGGCCACGGCACCCCGCTGGAAGCCGCGCGCAAAGTTCGTGCACATAGCGTTGACGCAGCGGCGGCGGCAAGGCGATCAGCGCCGCTCGGTCATACACCGCCGCGCAATCGGCCAGGGCTTCGGCATCAAGCGCGAATGCGTCGCCGCATATCAACTCGATGTCACCAGCGCGGTAGTGGTGCCCGTAGCGCGACTCGTGCACCCGCGGCGTCAGGCCGTGCTCGGCAAAGAACTGTTCTACCGCCAACGGCGACAGCTCCACACCCAACACGCGGTATCCCTGCGTGGCCAGCCAGGCCAGGTCCCGTGACTTTCCTGCCAGCGGCACGAACACTTGGCTACCAGGCGTAAGCTCAAGCGCGGACCAATGCGCCAACAGCAGCGGCGTTGGCTGGTGCTGATGAAAGCCGATACGCCCTTCCTGCCAGCGCTGATGCCAGAACGTGGGTTCCATGGTCTCTCTCCTGGCAGCTTGAATGTGGATGAAGATGAGAACAGATCAGGAAGCATCCCGACAGTTTCATTTGCCGATCCCCACC
>JALYXN010000597.1 GCA_030947085.1 Pseudomonadota bacterium
TTGATTTCGTCGGCTGGTACACCGACCGCATCCATCGTGAGCTGGGCATTTCCAAGTGGGATCCCAAGCACCTGTATCTGGCTTATCACGAAGGCATCGGCGGTTACCGCAGCGGGCGCTGGCGCCACAATCGCCACCTTTTGCAAGCCGCCGCCACGGTCGACCACCGCGCCCGTGAATACGGCGCACAGCTCAGGCGCTGCCAGTAAGGTCGGCGCAGATGAAGAGATCGGTGGACCGACGTCATGGATTCGTGGGTCTGTCACGCCGTGCCTGAAACGCGATGGGCGTCAGTCGTCAAGCGGTGAAGCGTATCGATTGGGTATGCTTAAGAACCCACGCGGCCTTCGGCAGTCGATGGACGCGTCACCTCCGCCACAAGGGATTGCTCATCATGAATTTTTATCGTTCCGTGCCTATGGCTGCCGTGATTGCCAAGGCGGGGTTGTCGGCCGTGCCCATATCTGCCGCGCACGCCGCCGATGATTTCGTCGGAAACCCCGTGCCCGGCGTGTGTCTGCTGTCGCGTGAAGCCGTTTTTGCCCAGGCCAAGGTGGGCGAGGCGGCGCGCCAGCGACTGGGCCAGCTGGCGGAGCAAAGCAACACCCAGCTCGATAACCAGCGCAAGCCGATCGACGCCGACGTCAAGACTTTCCAGGAAAAGGCGCCTTCGCTGAGCGAAGCGCAGCGCAAGAGCCAGGGCGCGGCGTTGCACGATCGCATGACCGCGTTTCAGGCCCAGGCCGGTGAGCTGAACCAGCGTCTCCAGTCGACGCGAGGCAAAGCCATGGAGCGTATCGGTCTGCAGGCGCAACCTATCGTCGCTGAGCTGTACAAGAGCCATCACTGCGGGTTGCTTCTGAACCGCGACGCCGTGCTTTCGGGCAACATGACCAACGACCTCACCGACGCCGTCGTTCAGGGTCTTGATCGCAAGATCACCACCATCAGCTTCAATCTGGAACCTCTGCCCAGCGGCAACAGCGGCAAGTAGACAGCCAGGCTGAGAGGGTCGGCCGATACCCGTTGCGTCAGAACGAGTATCGGCCACGCACTGCCTGATTCCGCCTGGCGCGGCAGTTCGAAAGGCGTGCCGCAGGTTCCGCTGGGCAGGTTCCGCTAGCTAGTGGAGCCGCAACTGGAGACGCAACATGAAAATCGTTTCGCTGCTTCGCCTTCTATGCGTCGCCTGTCTGGTTTTCGTGGCGCTGGCTGCGCAGGCCGGTACCCAGCCCGAGCCTGTCACGGTCCATTACAAGGACCCGCAGCATTTTACCGAGGCGCGGTATAATTTCGGCATCCATATGATCGCTGCCGACGCCTATCTCAAGCCGCTCAAGGCCTATATCGCCAAGCGCGCCGCTCGGATACTTGCCCCCGGGGAACGTCTTGATATCGAAGTCACCGATGTCGATCTTGCCGGCCAGTACGAGCCCTGGCTGGGGCCGGATTTCAACGACGTGCGCATCGTCAAACGCATCTATCCGCCGCGCATCGATCTGAATTTCACCGTGTATGGCGCTGATGGCAAGACACTGCGTACGGGCAGCCGAAAACTGCGTGACCCGGCCTTCCTCGACCGCGGCCTGGGCACGGACCAGGACGGGCTGCGCTACGAGAAAACCCTGATCGATCTGTGGTTGCGTAAAGGTGTGGATCAACTTTAGAAACCTGCCGAGGTTGAAAATCATGCGTGGAAAAACCGGCTCAACGGATAAGTTCACGCCCTGACTTTGCGATCATCCGCACACAGGGTAACGGGTCTTTATCGGCGCCTTTCAGGCCGGGTGATAAAGTATCCCGCTTATCTTTTTATGTCACAGCGGAGCGACATGATGACGACTCAAGCCATCTATCCTATCGGCACCCCTGGCAAGCCATGGGGCCAAGACGAAGTTGCCCAGTGGCTGGCACGGCAGACGGTGCGGCGCAGCTATGCGGACGAAGTCGGTCGCGTGATCGACACCTTCCGTGACCGTTTCGATGTCTCGGAATATGGACGGCTGGACTATCCCTCCGGCACCTATCCATTGTTTGTTATCCGCAGCCGCGACTGGCGCGATGACCTGCCCACCGTGCTGGTGACCGGCGGTATCCACGGTTACGAAACCAGTGGCGTGCATGGCGCGCTGCTGTTTGTCGACCAGCATGCGTCTGCCTATGCGGGCAAGGTCAACCTCGTGGTTGCGCCCTGTGTGAGCCCGTGGGGCTACGAGCGCATTCATCGCTGGAATGCCGAGGCGATGGACCCGAATCGCTCCTTTCACGACGGTAGCCCGGCCCAGGAATCGGCTGCACTGATGCAGCTGGTGGCGCCGTTTCGCGAGCAGGCGCTGATGCACATCGATCTGCATGAAACCACCGACAGTGACGAGTCGGAATTTCGTCCCGCGCTGGCGGCGCGCGATGGCGAGGATAGCGAGTCGGGCGAGATTCCCGATGGTTTTTATCTGGTCGACGATAGTGCCCGGCCGCAACCTGCGTTCCAGCAGGCGATCATCGATGCGGTGGCCAAGGTCACCCATATTGCGCCAGCCGACGAGCGCGGCGAGATCATCGGTTCGCCCGTGGTCGGACCGGGCGTGATCGCTT
>JALYXN010000599.1 GCA_030947085.1 Pseudomonadota bacterium
TGCCCGATGTCACCGGCACGCTGCGGCTGGTGGTGTCGTTTGTGCTGAATGCACCCGCCGGAGATGCTGCCGGCGCCCGCATCCGCCATGTGCTGCCGAGCCGGCTGGGCGATATCACCACGGTGTACGCGATGACAGTACACAAGTCGCAGGGATCGGAGTTCGAACATACGGCGCTGATACTTCCCACCGATGCCAGCAACATCCTCAGCCGCGAACTCCTGTATACCGGCATCACCCGTGCACGTCGCTGGTTCACGCTGGTCGGGGCTGACGACGTCGTTGCCAATGCCATCGGCCGACGTGTGTGGCGGCACTCGGGGCTAGCCGATTATTTGTACGATCGCTAAGGACCGACAAGTGCATCGCTCCCTCACTCAAGAACTGTTCTACACCGTTATCTACCGTGCCAAATGCAAGCCAAACCTGAGGCATGCGCCAACTGCTGGCATTTACCCGCCCTCATTCGCAACTGCCTCCGGCAACGATATCCGAAGAAGATACGCGTCCGCTGGCAGCCACAATGACCTGTTTTCCCGGGATAGAACGGGTGCTCTCGCCGATTTCAGACTGCCCCGAGGAAGCCTTCGAGCAAACCCAAAATATCCCGTCCAGCGCTCCTGCCAACTCACCCCGGGCGTTGAACGTCGGGATGACGTTCGAATCAGCGCGAATGGAGACAGTATCGGGCGGCGCTGTCACATGCAGCAGGCTTTGACCGGTCCCACTTGCGTCGAATGCTTTACCGCTGGTGGTAGCGGTATAGACCAACCAACCCGCATCGAAGGTTTTGGTACTGCTCGCGCACGTCGTATCAGCTGCCGTAGCTGCGAGTTTCCGCGGACATAACGAAACAAGTGATCGGGTGCTTATCGCCTCGCTGCGCGCATATTGCAAATCGGCCAGCAAGTTGTTTACCTGTGTCGCCACGTTGTTTCGTCGCATCGGACCTCTGAAATTGGGAAGCGCAATAGCCACCAAGACGGCCAAAACGACCAGGGTGACCATAAGCTCGAGCAGCGTAAACCCGCACACGGGCCGCGACATACCCCCTCGTTTTGTGGACTTATGGAGCATGACAGTACCGCTTGGCTTCAGTCCTGGCATCACTGAGTGCTTTCTCTCGCTGATCTCCCTTCAGCTGAGTAGCAACCTTGATGTCGCCCCCACTGGCAATCATCGCCCCTGACTTCAGCAGCTCGATATTTTGCCGTGCGGTCGAACAAAGATGCTTTTCCTGTTTGTCGCTTGCTTTATCCAAAGCAACTTCATCATGAATTTTCTGGGGCGGGTTCGCGCTGGATTCCGACACATTTTCTCCGGCACCTTTTTCAGAAAGATTCATCTGCACGTTTTTAACCCCCTTGGGTGGCGGCTGCTGGCTGTAGTGGACAATCCCGGCTCCGTCCTTCCATTTGAAGACCTGTTGCGATGCGCAAGCTGAACTGAAACAGAGCACAACCAACACGGCCAGCCATTGGCGCATGGATGGCAGGGCGTTCCGGGGACTGGCATGCTAATTCCCCCAGCACTTCGGATCGTTGGCGACTGAACCCGTCGATGTCTGCAAACCAGACCTGTCGAGGGAGATCGATTGGCATTGCGGATCATCACGTTGCTGTGTGCCAACGGCCGTCGCAGTCATCGTGTAATCCGTCGACGATGCGGAAGGAATAGCGATCGAGTAGTACTTCCCTGCCATATCGGTTGTTGCGGACAAGTCGCTAAAAGTAGCTGTATACGCGTTGTTCGAATAGAAAAAGCGCTCCTGCCGTCCCGCCAGATCCAGTAGCGCACGTTGAGGGTCCACCCGATGCGATCTGACCACGTACTTTCGATACGAGGGGATCGCGATCGCCGAGAGAATCGCAATGATGACCACCACGATCATGAGTTCTAACAAGGTGAAACCTGCCTGACGACGCATCACGGCGTTCCTTACTTGGTGAGGGGTTCACGCCATGAAATTTCACTGCTGTTAATACCCTTCAGCGGCAGAATATCGTGGCAGATAATGGCACCACTTGAGGTCTGCACGCAGGCCCGCAGCGTCTGATCCCCGGTTGATCCGGTACCACCGTTATGCAGACTCGGTTGCGAAGGCAGACCCTTGCCCAGTGAAATTGATTTATTGATCGTTTTCGTGTCAGTTCCGGTCGTCCCAAGCATTCCGATAAATCTCGCGTCCGCTGTACCGGTCCCGTAGTTCATCGCGTACAGTCGCCCGGTTCCCTGGTCAGTACACAAATCGGTACCTGGAATATAGGACGTGGTAAGCAGTGCTCCTCCCGAGAGAACCTGTGTAGCGACAACTCGCTCGGAGGGCAGAGAGGTGTCGCCGGTGCCCTTGGGTATATCCAGCTCAGAGATCCAACCAGTGGCTAACTGAGCAGCCCCAGTCAGGGCGTTGATATCGGTCACCGACGTGTCCGCACCAGCCACCACTCCCTTGTCGGTCACCGTAACATCCGTGACGTCCAGCAAACTGCCGTAGGCGGTAGTTAATCCGCTGTCAATGAGGCCGACGACGGCTTGCTGGCTCTTGTCGCTAAGATCATTCTTTGTATAAACACGGCCCGTACCGAAAAACACCATATGTTGCTGGTTGTTGTTCAAGCCCAGTGTCGGCCGTACGGTGACAGGCTTGTTCAGGCCCGATAGCACCAATCTAGGGAGCCATGCGGTGGAGTCGGTGACGCCCTTGAGATCGATGGCCCATAGCGCCCCGCCAAAGGGGCTGGCCGAACCCTTCTTGGTACTGCCGAAATATAGCGATTCCGCCACGCCATTCAAATCGTAGTCCGACGCAATCAAATCACCGGCAAAGCTGTCAGCGCCCGCGCCTGTTGCGCCGGTATCGGTCAGATCCTCGAACCCCTTATTGTTACCCCAGGTCAACGGTGTCGAGTCGTTGCTGGCGATATTGCTGAGGTCATAGGCTCGAATGCTCAAGCCGGTGGTAGATGCAGCTTCGCCCCCCTCAACATTGCCCACGCCGCCATTGTCTGTCGTGCCTGAGCCGGTGAACAGAAAGAACTTGCTCGGATCACTAACCGTCGTGCCTGCCGGCCTGAACATCGCCACAGCGGGCAACGAAGACGTATAGGTACTGACGACCTTGCTGAGATCGCTGCAGGAGGCCACCGTGTTGCTGCAAGCCGTCCCGTCCGTGTTGGTCAGCTCGGCAAGAACCACGGGCGCAGCTTCCGGATTGGTCACATCAAGCACCACGTAAGCAGGAAACGAACTCTGCTGAGTAACACTGGTGCCCTCCTTGGTGTCCAGCGTGATCGGCCCACCACCAAAGCGGAAGGGAACGATGAGAATGGTCCCCCAGCCATCTGGATGACATTGGCTCGTGCCGGTTGACGAACAGACCGAAGATCCATCGGCGAATACGCGGACATCCTGCGAGATCGGCGAACCGTCAACGTAAAACATGTGAATATAAGCGGGGTCTGCGAGCCAGCGAAGATGTGGCAACAGATTCCCGGGAACGTACGACCAAATCTCAGAACCCAGTGGGTGCGCAGTAACGCTGGTGTCGAGCGAGCACGTCGTCGCCGTGCAAACTCGCGGTTGCAGATCCAACTGCTTCAACGCCGCGTTGTAAAAGCCGCCATTGAACGCGTGCAGCATGCCGTCATTGGCCCCCACATAGATCATCTGCCGTCGGTTCTGATAGACCTTTCGGAATGTGCCGTAACTACTGTCGTTATAGAGCAGATCGAACGCCTCCGCGGGCGTTCCCACGGCGAGCGGTGTCGAGTCGATGACGTCACCAAGGCGATACACCTTGTCGTCCACCGTGCGCGAACGCCAACCCGGATCCGGCAAGCCGTCCGCACCCGTGTAATCGGTACCACGAACCCAGCCAATCAACGCCTGCGCACCTGCCGCACTGCAGGTATCTAGGAAGCGGAAGTCGCCAGTCACGGTGGAACTGGTATCACAGGTACCGGACCCACCGAACCCGCTGGTACTCCAGTCGAAATCGCGCTGTTCGCCACTGTCAACCACGCCATCATGGTTCGCATCCACCCAGGTGAAGATGTAACGACCGTTTGCCGCGTTGGCGACACTGCCGTAGGCGCGCTGAGACGAGGAATAGCTTGCGGCAGACAACAGGGATTGTGCAGACCACACCGTCTTCAACTTGTCCAGGCTTTGACCCGTACATGACGCGGGGGCGATCGCACCGGCGGGCGCGGCGTTTGGATCGGTATAGGTAAAGAAGCGCGAATCGCCGGACGTGGTGGTACAGAACACCACGATCGGGCTTTGCGTGAAACTGCCCAGAGTTGGCAGTCCACCCGGCGCATATCCGCCGGCACGCAAGCGCCCATCCGCATCGGTCCATAGCGCGTTCAACGCACCGGTCCAGGTTGCCGACTGGCTGCCAATCGTATTCTGCGTCTTGGCCTGGTAAAGCGCCTGATACGTCAGTCCATCGCCAGCGGCGCTGCTCGACACCACGGCGGCCGACGTCCCCGAGCCCGAACGGGTGAGGATTGCATTGAACACGCTCGCCAAACGTTCACCCAACTGGGCGGGATTGCGTACCGGGAAGAAATTGTCCGGAAGACCGTCGCCCTTGCCATTGGCGTTGGCTACTCCGGTGTCGTTATTGACCCGATCCCAGTTGGATGTGGTGCATGCAGGGGTCGTCGTGCTGTCGCACGGCTGGTCAATAAGGTCGCCTGACGCGTCGACGGTTTTGGCGAAGCCACCGTACTTCGCTGTATAAAACAGCGGATTTTCCAGTTGCTTGGCACCGTTGGTGCCCAAGGTGTATTTCACCACCTTCGGTTTATACCAACTGGCGGGGGCATCCACTTGAGAAGTCAACACGCTGGCATTGGCGTTACCCGGGCGCAGCGCAAGGCGCTTCACGCCATCGTCGCTCGACCCGGTGACGGTGTAGCCGGTAAGCATTCCGTTACCCGCATAAGCAGACAGGTTCTCTACACGTACCAGGACATCGCCGGCGCCGAGGGCAGGCCTGCCATTGTTGTCCGTGCAGATGGCGGAATCAGACTTCCAGCAAATATCGTAGCCTGCATAGGTCGGCGATGTAGCTGTGGGAGGAAGTGGGCCACCAGTTATGGAATAAGATCTTGCCCAGTCGTTGTACGTTCCGCCGACATCAGCCGTGTCTGAGGTGAAGCTGACTGAGTCGGCTTTATCATTCTCTGGGTTGGTCTTGTTATAGAGGGTTACGGTGTACCCGGACGGCACCCTTAGCGACGACAGCGTTTCCTTCCACTGGCCGTTCAAAGGGCCACTTGCACTCGTCGGACACAATTCAGACCCATTGTATTGGCCGTCGGAATAGAAGCAGAGCTTTGGCGCGGGAGCTGCTGTACCTGCCGGTAAATCGGTAGACCGTTTGCATGTGTCGCCTACACAGTAGGTGAGCATCGTAACCACGTCATTATCGTGGTCATTGCCCCACAGTGAATCCTCCCACACCAGCGAATAGCTACCTGCAGATGCGTTATCGAGCAAGGGACGCCCATAGATGTAGCGGGTATCCATACTGGATGTTTTGGTACCCACACCCACCGCACCGAGATAGCAGCTGCGCCAGCCTCCATCACTGACCTTCGCGGTACCGGCGCTATTCGCCTGGCATAGCGGTGCCAGCGTGATCGCCCCAGAACTTACCGGAATCTGAAATTTTGGCAGATTTTCGGACAGCGCGACGGCATAAGTCTGCACCGTATTCTTGTAACCTGCAGGTCGTACATCACCGTCAGGAGCTTTAAGCCCTGGACGCATATCTTTGGTCCACGCCTGGAAGGCCAGACCGGACATCAGGTAACTGCCTTCCATGCTGGGGACATCAGGACAAATGCCGCGCGCGAGGCTGAGATCCGTGACCGTCTTCGAACTGCACAAATCCTCATATGTATTTACCGGATTGCCAACAGCAAGATCGCTCTGGCTCGAAATTACACGGCCCACAAGGTAATTTTCGCCGTTGATCAGCTCGTCAGCACCGATGACCTTGGTGACCGCAGCGGCGTCCATGCCGACCTTGGTCCAGGATGGCAGTTCATCGCTATCAAACGAGTTCAGCCCCGTGGACAGTACGATGACGCTGCACGCGGCACAATACGGGCTGGCGCCTGCACCGTAGGGATCCTTCCAGGCCGGAGTCGGCAGACCCGCAAGATCGTCTTTCTTATTGAATGCCGAAGTCGGTGAGCCATCGGCTGCGATATAACGCAATGCCTCGGCGTACATCTCTGATAGGGGATTACCCCAGGCACTGCAAGCTGTTTTTGTATCACCGTTACCAGTGCCGTCGCCTGGATCGAGTAGGCTGGCTCTGCCAGCGCCATTGCGATTGAGAATTCCCCACTGATTGCAATCCTTCCATTTATCCGAAAAATTCCATTGCGTCAGCTTGATGCGGCTCAGCGTATTAATGATTCCCTCGCTGCCACTGTCCTGATTGCAGAACGTGCCATCGCTTAACCTGATTTCATCACCGACGGCGCAGGTTGTAGGGACCGGGCTCGGACCGTTCCCAGCCAGTCGCCCGATATTTCGACGCAGAACGCCACCGCTACGTGGAGCGGAAAAGCTTCCGGTCAGCAAGCCGAACCGCATCTGGCCATTTTCCCCATATCGCTGCAGTAGCCCCACAGGCTTGTAGCTGCTGGTTCCCCCATTGGCGTAACGCTGGCAGAAGTTCTCCCGGATCGCTGTGGAAGAAGGGTCACAAACCTCGACTCTGACGGCAAATTCCTTGGCACCCAAACCATCATTATCCTTGGAGGCGTCATCATTGTAGCTATTGTTAGCGTCCGCGGATTTGATCGTCTCCTTCCAGTCGCATTGGCGCGACGCAGTCGAGGCCCATTCGGACCAGTTGCCTTGCGCCACTCTCATCTCGGGACCGCTGTTGGCGGAAACGGTTGCGTTACAGAATGAAATGCCGAGTTTGGAATCGTCTTGGCTGAAAGGGGTAAAGCTGTTGACGTCATCACCCAAATAGACTTTGGCCCACGCGTGCAGATCGTTGGGAATGTCGGCTCGCTCCAACACTGTCTTGGTCGATGTATCGGTGGATCGGTAGCCGCCTGCGAGAACAGCGCGCACGACGTCGAGGCGGCTCATCGTCACCCAGTTCAGAAAATTACCGCTCCAATTGCCGTCGCATTTGTGATTTTTTTGCCCATTGGCTGCGCTGGCGCCAGTAGCCGCATCCGCCGCCTTGAACTGCGAACTGCCATACGCATAGCAAAAATTCGAGGCAAAATAACCGGAATAATTGAAATTGTCGTTGTATGTCGTATCGACAATGCTGTCGCCATCCAGATCGGTATAGTCGGAATAAGCCTTGATAAACAGTTGCTCATCCCGCGACATGACCAACATCACCAGGGGCGCTGCCGAACTGGCATTGATGACCGGGAAGGAGGTGTAATTGCCGGCAGCTGCCGTTTCGCCCTTTTTGTTTGTGCCGATGACATCCCCGATGGACGCGGCCGGCGCCGCTGCCGATGCCGCAACCGCTGGCGAATAGGGGTCCGGTGCCGGCTGCGCAAAGACGATCGGCGCGAAGAAGCACGTCAATAAAAGCCCGACAGAAAAAGCCCTGCTCGATCCCACAAAGGTCATCAAGCGACGACCGTGATCAGTTTTCATGGCAAAATCACCCCCTGAGAATTTCTGCGGCAGCATCAGTTGCTAATGCGCTGGCGATACTGGGAAAGCGTTACTGCTCGGGCCGAGTTGGCCGTGCCTTCGCTTAACACCTCAAAAAACATGGCGCTGCCGCCACTGGCGGCAGCACTACCCGGCCCACGATAGCCGGCGGCTTGCGCTGCACCGGACCCGGTCGCCAGTGCGGTTCCGTCCGGTCGGATCCAGATACGTGCACTGCCTCCGCTGGTACACGCCCCGGACCCGTCGCATACAGCGATCGTTACATCAGGATCGTTCTTCATCCACGTGGCCGGGTCGTAGGACTTTTCGCCCGAGGTGAATTGCACTTCGTATAAATTGAGCAAAGCTCCAGAGGAGGGCTTTCGAATTTTTACATCATCCAGCACCTGGCAGCTGATTCCGTTGCTACCCACCGGTTTAGAACCGCATTGAGGAAAGGTGCCGAAATCAGCATCGGCTACGGAGCCGCCCATTCCCGCGGTAGGCCATCCTCTATTGAAGGTATGGTCATTGAACAAAGCCAGTGGAATTGCTCGGAAGGATTCAGATACCTCGAACGCCCGCTCGTGCGCTGCGACGTTGCTGACCATACGCATTTCAAGCAGTGTTCCTCGCATGGCAACGACTGCAACCAGGGAAAGAATTACCAGAAACACCAGTCCCACAAAGAGTGCGATGCCTCTCTGCGGTGCGACGCGGCATCCGGGACGGAGTGACACGAGGGGATAGGCCATATTCAACGTCACCGTCATCCCCTTGTCCTATTTCGTATTTGCACGATTTGCTGAAGTATTTGACGCGGAAACTGGTTGGGCTGTCTGAGACCGCTTAAGCTGAAGCCGGTGCAATCGTTGCCCGTATTGGCCAAGGTCACCGAACCACTATTTGTAATCGTATAGCTGCACTTGTCACTGATCTTGAACGTTCCAGCGTGCGAAACGGCGATATCTCGATTTTCATTACGTGCAAGCAAGGTCACTCGCACAGCGAGCACCTTAGGCCACTCGCTTGTCGTCACCTCGTTGGCAATCTTGAACTCGCTCACATGGGAACCGTCGGTAGATACACCGTATTCAAATTGAAGCTGCTCGATACCCACCACCAAAGGCTCTCGAACCAGACTACCGTCTCCACTAAGCCGGATACGCATCAGGGAAGGAACAGGATTTCCACCATCACTTGTTGCAGAACACGTCCCACTTGCGCGATCAGTACACGGCTGTAGATAATAAGCCTCCATTCGATACGGGTAGATATAACGCCGGGTATCGCCCGTCACCGGAATAGCGCTGCCCTTGGCAAAAAGCTTAGCTTGCTGACCCACGTTGGCGACCAGATAATGGCTCGAGAACGGTTTACAACTCGCGGTTGTGGTGGTCGACAATGCTGCATGGCTGCCATCGGGCACGCTACAAGGATCGGTATCTGCATAGCGGAGAATCAGTACGTCGCTGCCCTGCACGTAATCCGAGTCCGGAACCAGGGAGCAACCAGCAATCGGAAACGATGTGTTGCCATCGTATCCAAAAACGCCTCCCGCACCGTTGCTGCCGTTCTTGCCCGACAAAATCCAGGCGGCGTTGCAGCCACTGGCCCCAGCGCCATCGTTGAGCAGGCCGGTGATCTCGCTTGATGTTGCACCACCCCAGAAATCCGCCATGCGAAGTGACCAATCAATACGGTCACTGGCAAAACGCAAATTTTGCTGCTGGAAATTGTTGCCCTCCTGCAACTGATAAGCCTTGCGATTGGCCGACAGAATCTGGATAAGCCCTCCAACAATGATCGCACCGAGCAGTAGGGCCACCATCAACTCGATGAGTGACACACCGCTCTGGCGGCCTTCTCCGACGCTTCGACGACTTGCATTCATGGCAGATAATTCAAAGTGTAGGAAACGTTGTCGGAGGCCGTGGCGGCGCCACCATCCATGGCCCCGCCTGACCACGTCGCGGTCACCGCATACATGCCGATAACTGGATCCCAGGTGACCGTAGCTTTGGGCGATGTACCCATGGAGCCTGGCGCAGCTTTCTTGAGCCGCTCGACCCAGTTGTACAGATCGCTGTTCGCACTTGTTGCGGGGGTGCAACTGGAAACACAGTTGGCCAGGGTTGCGTTTCCATCAAAGCAGTAGGGACAGTCACTCGCGCTAAGCGCCGACGGATCGGCAGCCTTGACCGGTCCTTTAGCGGCAACAGGATTGGCGCGCATGGCGTCGATCAGACTGCGTACCTGGATGATCACATTGCTGCGAGCCCCCGCCTCCTTGGTGAACTGCGCACCTTTTACCTGCATCAACGCCAGCCCCAGCACACCAATGCTGAAGACTAGAATCGCAACCAACACCTCGATCAACGAGACACCTCGCTGACGCGACAAGACTTTCATCGAATTCTCCCTGTACCCCTGAGTGCACTGTACCCAGATGCGCTGTCATGATCAGCCCTCACCCGACGGGCGGCAGTAATTCACCGATAAGCGGTCTGTGCGGAAACAGGAAAGTAGTCGTGACCGCAGGCGCATAGGCTTGGTCATGCCATCGGTAGCTGTCGTGCTCTCCCGTACCAGCCAAGTGCTCATGCACCGCCGGTTGAGGCTCAACGTGAAACTGCGAGGCGCTCTACTTTGGGACCAGAAATCACTGCACCGTCTTTTAGCGGACAGGAAGGGGCGGTAGGTCGCTTATCTTATGGACGTTCATTTTCCGCTTGCACCTACATTGTCCACACCGTAAAGTATGCGGCTGCATCGCCGGAATAGCTCAGTTGGTAGAGCGGCGCATTCGTAATGCGTAGGTCGGAGGTTCGACTCCTCTTTCCGGCACCAGACAGAAAAAAGCCCGCTTCTCGCGGGCTTTTTTTTTGCATTTTGGAAACGCTCAGGATTTCAAGTGACTTTCGACTTCGGGCGTGCGCAGTTCCTTTGGTGGCGCGAAGGTGATGTTTTACGGCTCGCCGTCGAGCTCGCGCACTTCGCCTGCACCCCAGGACTGGAGCCGTGCGATCACGTCGCGGACTAGCTTGTCCGGCTCGGAAGCGCCAGCGGTTGAGGCCGATCCGGCGCACGCCATCGAGCCAGCTGCGCTCGATATACTCGGCGCCGTCGATCAGATAGGAACGAACACCCTGCTTTTCGGCCAGCTCGCGCAGTCGATTGGAATGGGAGTTGTTGACGGAACCCACCACCAGCATCAGATCGACCGCGTCGGCAAGCCGGCGAACGGCGTCCTGACGATGCTGGGTGGCGTAGCAGATGTCGTCCTTGCGCGGCCCCTCGATGTCCGGGAACAGTTCGCGCAATGCGTCGATGATGGCTCTTCATGATTAACCTACTTACCAAATTAAACCTGATAGGTCGATTTTCGCGCAGACAGAAAAGGACGCCCCATTGCAAGCTGACTGTTGTCAAAGCCCTGCTTGCTGCCAACAAGGTGCGCTCCACGATCTCGGCGCTGGCTGGCGGGTGCGGCCTTGGGTCTCGACTTTGCGTCATCGTTGGCGTGATCGCGGCACTGACGCGGCAGCTTTCTACAAGAGCATGACCACGCATGCTGATCATCGGGTTTGGCATGACGTGTGTCCCGGCTAGCGCGCCTGCCAGCGAGGTCTACTTGAAGCTGACACTTGCGTCGCGAAGAGCCACCCCACCCCAGCCCTCCCCTACTGCGCAGGGGAGGGAGCAAAGCGTGCAGCTCACGATTGGTCCTCCCCCTGCGCAGCAGGGGGAGGTCAGGAGGGGATGAGGTTTTGACCTTGGCCTGGCGGAGAGCGACCCCACCCCAGCCCTCTCTTACTACGCAGGGGAGGGAGCGAAGTTCGGAGAACCGCGCCTTCGAGCAGACGCGACCTTTTTGTTCTGACCACGAACTCCTGATGCGAATCCGAACGCGCAAATGGGACTATTGATCACCCAGCACCTTGTTCAGCGTGACCGGCAAATCGTGCACGGTCCTGATGACGTCGATCACCGGCACGTCCAGGTGCGCGGGTACGTGGTAGTCGGCCAGGGACAGATTCTCAGGAAAAGGTGAATCCGCTTTCTTGCCGAATCAACCCGAAATTTCCGCCCGTGCACTGGTGAATCGCGGGTCGAAAACATGAAGATGAGGCGCCGGCGTTCATATCCAATACCAGAGCCTCGGCATGAATTGTTGCCCGGCAAAGCGTTCGATCGAGGTATCCATTTGGACGTCTCTTCGTAACGACAGTCCGCACCGCCTGTCATCGGCGTAACCACCGTGCCGCGCGAAATGGTCGCTAGCCAGAGATGCAGTTATCCCGGATCGACGTCTCTGAGTGCCGTTACTTGTGCAACTTCCTCGTTGCGCCATACCGCGTATCGAGCCGCCCAGGAGGACACCAGCGCCTTGGGCGATTGCGCGAATACGCGATGGCCTAGCGCGAACGACTGCTGCGCCAGAACGGTCTGCTGCCTGCGGATGAGGCCCAGCATGATCTCGACATCGGACGAGGCGCCGAATGCTGATGGTTTATCGCCAATCGTTTCCATCAACACGGCAAGATCGTGATGATTGCCCAGCAGATCCGCCAGTTCCTCGGCACAAGCCGCATACGCCTTCATCGGTCCGGACCACAGCGACCGCAGCAGGAACGCGTGGTAACCGTGGTCTTTGCAGCGTTTGCGCCATGTGTGGAATTGCGCCGGCGAACCCTGCTGCGCTGCCTTGCGCATGGCCTTTTGAGCTTGCCGATAGGTCTTGCGCAGGCCGCCCTGCAAGGACTCGAAACCATCAGCATCGATTTTCCACTGCTGGACGCGCTCCGCCGTCTGCATCAACGGCGCCCGGGCCTGCTCGATGAGCTCCATCGGGTCTCGTGTGACCGACAAGCGCTTGCTCCTGAGCGACAGCTCCCGACGGATAGACCTCAAGGTATGCCGTTGGCTTTGCCCATCGTGGGTTTCCAGGACAGCGTCGTAACTGGCGGTCAGCACCGCGGCGTCCCTGATCACGGAGATGCTGGCGCCAATATCGCGAAACGCGGCGTTCTCCTTGCGGTAATGCTTGAACCTCGGCCTTACCAACCGCAACAAGCCCCGCACTTTCTTGCAGCGCTTGCGTAGATCGTGGACTGCGTGATCGGTATCGGCGGACGCCGCATCGATCGTGCGCAGCATCCTGCCGATCTGTTCCAGTGCGATGCGACGAACGCCGTCCTGCAC
>JALYXN010000608.1 GCA_030947085.1 Pseudomonadota bacterium
TTCTGGTTGAGGATGGCGGCCAGCAGCGTGCTGCCTGAGCGTGGCAATCCGGAAATGAACTGGAACGTCCGGGCAGGTATCGCGACGTCGTGTGCGGCAGGCATGCGGACACTCTCCTTTGATCGGTGACGTGGATGGCGGAAACGCTGTTCACCCGGGGCTTTTTGGCGATGGTAAAGCGACCCGGCTACGGAATGGGCGCGGTCGAGGCCCGGAGGCGCATTTCGTACTCGACCTCGACCATTCTCGCCTCCCCTTTGTTCAGCACGCGCAGCAGCAGTTCTTCGGTCGCGCGACGGCCCATCTCCCGAACGGGCTGGTGAATGGTGGTGAGGGGCGGCCAGACCTGTGTCGCCATCATCGTATCGTCGAATCCGCATATCGACATGTCTCGGGGAATCGACATCCCGGCTTCTGCCGCGGCCCAGATGGCGCCAACCGCCATATCGTCGTCCGCCGCGAAGACGGCGGTCGGCCGCAGCGATAGCGCCAAGAGCTGGCGCATGGCGGCCACACCCGAATCGAAGGAAAACCGCCCCTGGACCATGTACGCAGGGTCTTCCTTCAACTTCGCGCGCTTGAGGCCGTCGCGATAGCCCGCCAGGCGCCAGATGCCGGCGCCGTGTTCGGGGTCACCGAGAATGTGGGCGATGCGCCGATGACCAAGCGACACCAGGTGTCCCACCATCGCCGTGGCGGCTTCGCGCTCGCGCAGCATCGTGCCGATGCATTGCTCGGGCCGGCGCGGTGCGATCGATGCATACGGCACGGCCTGCTGGTGCAGGCAATCGAGCAACTGCGGGTGATCGGTGAGTGGTGGCGTAAGAATCAGTCCGTCGGGCCGCTGTCGCGACAGAATGTCCTCGACTCGCTCGACGAAGTCTGCCGCCGCGGAAACCAGCGGCTGCACCATCATGCTGTAGTGCTGCGCCTCGCATGCCTCCAGCACGCCGGCCTGCACTTCCATGATGTAGCTGGGCGAGCGGTTGTCATACAGCAGACCGATCATGAAGGAGCGATTGGCCGCCAGGCTGCGCGCCGAGGTGAGCGGGCGGTAGTTGAGCGCGGCGACGGCATCCACGACGCGCTGCCTCGTGGAGGCGTTCACGTTCGGATCGTTGTTGAGCACCCGCGAGATCGTCTTCTTCGACGTCCCTACGGTGCGCGCGACGTCGCTGATGGTCACGCGCATCACGGAGTCCTGGCCTCGCTCATTGATTGTGGCCGTCCGAAGCGTTCGTCCCGTTCTGGATGACAACCGAGACGCGCCGTGAAGCTACGTTCCACCCGCTCGCTTCGACCACTGGCGCCGCTAGCCCCTGCCCCCCGTAGCGCGCGGTCAAGGTGAGCGATTCGCCCGGCCATAACGTAACGTCGTTGTCGCTCCACAAGATCGGCAGCACAGGTGGGCCACCTGCGGATTGCTTGATCGACAGGTGCTGGAACAGCGCCACGGCCTTGGACGACGCAGGCACTTTCAGAGTCACGGTGATCACATCGTCCGCCCCCGCACGCTGCAACGTCGCCCGGACCTCGCACGTTGCGGCCGGCAAGGACTGCAACGCGGTGAGATCCGCGTATTGCGTCACCGGCGTGAGGTACCAGTTCGAATGCGCCCAGTCGAGCTCGTCCGGCTGTGTGGGGAGCCAATACACGTTTCGGCTGATCGGTTCGCCTTCGGCTGACTCAAGCTCGAGTTCGACGAAGTAGGTTCGCGACATGCCGGCTGGCGTCGGCAGCACTGCCACTTGCCGCGTGCCGTTGCCGGCCAGATCGATGTCCTGCAGCCGCCGCTGGTAACGCACGCTGCCATCCAGGTTGCGCACGCGGATGCGCGCCTGCAGGCCATGCTTATCGGTGAGCGTCTGGTTGACCAGCACGATCGCGTGCGTGTCGTACGCATACTGGATATGCACCGGCTCGTTGGCCTTCTTGGCGCCGAAGTAGGCACCGGCTGGATTGAGGAAGTAGTCGTACAGATGCCAGTGCAGCGAAGGCCAGGCGTTGTTGAGCATCCAGTAGATCACGCCGGTCGACGGGTTGGCCGCATCCCTGCGCGCGTTGTACGCCTCGAACTGCGCGCGGGTGTTGTCGTAGTTATCGAGCTGGGCTTTGGCCACGTAGTCCGCAAGACTCCTGGGTGCGCCATAGCGCTTGGCCAGCGCGGTGGCGAACGGCTCGATGCTCGCAAACGTCGACCAGTCCGCGGCGGCGTGGTACTGGCGCAGCTGCGGGTACTTCCACAGCGTCTCCTGCTCCCGTGGCGACAGCATGCGGGTCAGGTCTTCCAGCCGCGGGATGTCGGCGCCCGCACTGGTTTCGGAATTGAAACCGAACGCGCCGCCCAGTTTGTCGGCATACCAGTACGCCGGCGGAACCCATGCGTAGGGCCCGGTCATCTTCATGCCGGAGGGCCCGGTTTCGGCCGTGGCCTGGCCGGCGGCCGCCGCGATGATGGGGGTCGACCAGTCTTCAGCCTTCAAGGTGTCGACATACATCTTCGCGATGGCCGGCGGCGCCGCGTTATCGCTGCCGATCAGAAATCCGATCACGGACGGATGGTTGCGCAGCAGACGCGCCTCGCTCGCGATCGAGTCCCGGGCCACCTGCTCGTCCGAGGCATCCCACGGCGCGCCACCCGTCTTGGCCGCCGACTCCCATTTGTCGCAGCACTCCCAGCCGGCCAGGATCATGATGCCGTCGCGGTCGGCTAGGTCGTAGAAGCGCGCGTTTTCCAGCTTGCCTTCGCTGCGGATGGTGTTGAGCCCCAAGTTGCGGACGTAGCTGAATTCGGCCTCCATGCGCTTGGGGTCGTCGCGCAGGAACATGTCCGGCGCCCAGCCCGCGCCGCGGATCAGGATCGGCTTGCCGTTGACGAAAAACTGACGATAGCCTTGCTTTGTCAGCTGCGAGCTGACGCTACGTACACCGAACGCTGCCGAGGCCTTATCGGAGATCGCGCCATCGACGGTGGCGGCCATCTGCAACGAGTACAGCGGATGCGCGCCCATGCCGGTGGGCCACCAGACCTTTGGATGGCTAAGTTCGAGGCCGGGATCGGTCTTGGGCGTGAACGCGACGGTCTGTATCTGACCGGGGGCCAGGTGGATCGTCCGCCGCAGTGAAACCCCGGCCACCACACCGGCGATCGTTGCCTCGTGTGCCACCGTATCCAAGTTGCGCGCTTCCACTTTTACCGTTAGCGCGGCATGCGCGAGGTCGGGCAGCGACAGCGTCGGTATCACGTGCGCAAAGCGCAGCTGGACCGGCCCCGTCTGCACGATGTCGACGCCGCGCCACGGGCCCATGTTGTTGTCCGGCGGCGTCGGGTTCCAGTCGACCCAGCCGATCGACAGGCTTCTGCGCGGATCGCCCGGATGCACGCGTAGCGCCAGGATGTTGGTGCCCGCATGCACCCACTGCGTCACGTCGAACTCCTGCACAGGGTAGGCACCGGCAACGCTTGCCTGGTCCGCAACCCGATGCCCGTTCACCCACACATCGGCGCTTGCGATCATCCCATTGGTGCGCAGCAGCGTGCGCAACCCATGCGTGCCGTCGGCCAGGGTGAATTCGGTGCGGTACCACCACGGGTTCACGAACAGGGTGCCGCTGGCATCGGGCGCTTGCACCGCCCGCAGGTTGTCGCTGTAGAACACGTTCTTGTAGCTGCCGTTCTCCAGCAACCCGGCCATCACGGTGGCGCGGCCGCTCACCGGGTACCAGCCGCGGGTGGAAAATCCCGCACTGGAAATCTCGGCACCGCCCTGCTGCGCCATGTCGGTGGATTGAATTTGCCAACCGGCCACGGCAGTCACGGAGCCGCCACCGCCCACCCGCGTGGGCGCGGAGGCCGCTCCGGCGCGAGCGGGCGTTACACCCGCCGATGCCGCCAGCGCCATCATCGTCAACAACAGCGAGGTAACCAGAATTCGCATGGCGTCAGTCCTTCTCAAGATAGGCTTCGCGGATTTGCACGGGGGCGAACGGCCAGGATCGATTGACCCTCGCCCAGATCGCGAACACCGCGAGGCCGGCGACGATCCAAGCGCCGGAAAGGATCAGCGACAACATGGACGCCGATACGTAGACGTAGATCCAGCCCGCCAGCGCGACCACGCACGGCACCGGATACAGCCATTGCTTGTACGGCCGGTGAAGTTGCGGCTGGCGTTTGCGCAGCACCACCAGCGCGGCGATCTGCGCGATGAACTGCACGATGATGGTGGCGGCCAACAGCATGTTGATCACTTCGGCCAGGTCGAAGAACGTGCCGATCGCTGTGATCACGCCCATCGTGAGCAGGGCTACATGCGGAAATCCGTGCTTCGCGTGCAGCTTGCCGAACACGGACAGGAACACCTTTTCGTGCGCCGCCTGGAACGGCACGCGCGAGCCGCCCAGCAGACCGGTGAACACCGAAGCGAATGCCGTCACGATGATGAGGACGGTTATCACCGCCGCCGCCGTGTGGCCCCAGCTGTGCTCCACCACCAGCGACGCCACGGATTGGGAGCGCGCAATTTCCTGCCACGGCGCCACGCCGAGCACGCTAATATTGAGAACGAGGTAGACGAACATCATCGCGATCACCGAGATGATGATGGAGCCCGGCATGGTGCGACCCGGGTTGCGCAACTCGTCGCCCATGTAGGCGGTCGTGAAGTAGCCGAGATAGTCGTAGATGCCGATGATGAGCCCCGCGCCCAGACCGACGAAGAACTGGCCGCCGAACGCGCCGGCCGGATAGCTGAAGGCGTAGCTCGGGTGGAAATCCCAGAACCCGGCCGCCGACACACCAATGACAGAGAGCAGCATGATCACCCACAGCGCGATGGTGATCACGCGGATCGACTCGATCCGCCGGTACAGCAGCAAGATCACCAGGCCGGTCGCTACCAGGCTGATCAGATGCACCGGCCACCAGCCCAGGTGCGGAAAAAAGAACCCCAGGTATTCGACCATCCCGATGATGCCGGTGGACATTAGCAGGGGGATCGTCAGCAGCACCGTCCAGATAAACAGAAACGGCATCAGCTTGCCGGTGCGGTACTGGAAGGCTTCGCGAAGGTAGACGTAGGTTCCGCCAGAGCCGGGCATGGCCGCGCCCAGTTCCGCCCAGACCATGCCGTCGGCCATGGCGAGGATCGCACCGACGATCCAGCCGACCACCGCCTGCGGGCCGCCCATGGTGGCGACCATGATCGGAATGGTGATGAACGGCCCGATGCCGCACATCTGCGTCATGTTGATCGCGGTACCCGTGAACAGACCGATGGAGCGATGGAAGTGGCTTTCGCGGGTAGATCGTGTGGTGTTGGCCTGCATGTCAGCCCTGCGTTGTCGGATGCGGTCGAGATGGATGGTGGAATGGTTTCCGCGTCGTGGCGTCTCGCGGGCAGGATGCCGCCCGCAGTGCGACTTACCTCACTCTTTGCCAGCTCTGGACCAGATCCGGCGCGCGCCGATGATCGGCCTTGCCGCCTTCAACGCGCCGCCTGCAGCCGTGCCCCCGAAGGCGCGGAGAAAGGCGGCCCTTGCTCCGATCACCATTGCCCGCGGATGCCGACCATGAACATACGCTCGGAAAAGTTCGAGTGCGCTGGTTGATCGGGCCAGACCAGGTAGTAGCGCTGGTACTCGTTGGTGAGGTTGGTGCCGTCGACGAACAGTTCGGCCGACTTGGCGATTTTGTACGAGACCGACGCATCCACATACTTCTGCGGCGCCTCGTACATCTCCATGCCTTTGATGCCGCCCACGTCCTCCGACACCGCGCGCCGCGAACGGTAGTTGTACGCGACGCGGGCCTGGAACCGGTCGTTCTGAAACCACAGGATCAGGTTTCCGGACTTGGTCGAATTGTCCTGGAACGGGATCTTGTGCCCGGCCAGATCGGAGGCTCCCGAATCGCTGGGCGCATACGTTCCGTTGACCTCCATGCCGGTCTTGGAAAGGATGCCCGGCAGAAACGTGAAGCCCTGGCGGTAGTCGAACTCCACGCCGTGGATGCTGTTGCCGGTACCCTGGATCGGCTCGGAGATCGTGACGCAATGATTGCGCACGACGCCGTCCTCGTCCGGCAGCGTGCAATCGATAACGCTGCCACTCTTGATGAAGCTCTGCACGTTGATGCGGAACAACGCGAGGCTGATCATGCTGGTGGGGTTGATGTAGTACTCGAGCGAAGCGTTGTAGTTTTTGGAGCGCCACGGGTCGAGGTTGGGGTTGCCGCTCGAACTGCCGGCCGCAACGCGGAACAGCGGGCCTTGCGGTGTTTCCACCAGCGAATAGTTCAGCTGCAGACCGCCGCCCCACGTGCTGAGGTCAAGCGGCATCATGTTCTTGGAGAAGCCGAGTCGAAACTTCAGGCTGTCGGTGAGATCCAGCGCAAAATTGGCGGCCGGCAGATAGTCTTTGTAGCTGCGTTGCGTGACCTGCGCGCCGATATCGGCCGGCTCCGTGCCGTACGCGCCCGGATCGCCGCTGAGGCGCTGGGTGATGCCCAGATTGGTGCGGATCACACGCAAGCCGACGTTGCCGCTGTACGGCATGCTGCCGAGGTTGCCGTCGAAGTCGGCTTGCAGGTAGCCGGAGGTTTCCTTGATGCCCACCGCCCACGTCGTTCCCGGCTCGCCCTGCCTCCGGGTGTCCGGATAGAGCGACTTCCAGTACGCCTCGGGATTGTCCATGGCATGCGGATCGATCGCCCAGAAGGTGATCCCCGAACCGAGCAAATTGCTGTACTGCTTCCAGTTGTTGGCCAGCGGCGCTGGCGTGTTCGGAATCTGCAGCGCCGAGATGGGGCCGGCGCGAAAGTAACCCTGCGCATTCCCCGCAGTACACGAACCGCTGTTAAGCACCACATCCGCGCCGACGTAACGCACCAGGCACCCGTTCGGGTCGCTGGCTCCGATGCCTGCGTAAACGGGAGTGACCAGCGTGTACCCGATGTTGTCAGCATGGCGAATGCTGTTGCGCACGCCGAAATCCAGCCGGATGCCGTCGCCGAAGTCATAATGCCCATCCAGGCGAAGTACGTTGAGCGCGACCTGGCGGTCGTAGTCGCCCGAGGATTCCAGTGTCTTCATCGTCCAGCCATTGGGATCGGCGAACTGGCTGGAGAGCGACGGTGGCAGGCTGACCGTAAGGTAGCGACCGGCCAGGTTGGCAATGATCGGAACCGTGTTCTGGGCAAGCCCGTTGGCATTGAACACGCGGTTCCCGCCAAGCTGCTCGGGGAAAACGTAGGTGCCGGGCGGCACCGCATCATCGGGGACGCCGTCCATCAGCACGTTGGACCATAGCCCGCCATCGGAATTGGAAATGTTGACGTCGGTTTCCACGTTCGATTGGTGCGCGGTTTCATGGAGGCCGCGAATGCTTGCCGTGAAGGGCCCGCCGTTGTCGAAATCCAGCTGGGCATTGAAGTTCCTGGCGGTGGATTCCTTGCGCGTGATTTGCGAAAACGATTCCACGTCACCCGGCCACTTTTCGTAGACCTGGGTGGTGTACAGATGCGTGCCGTCCCAACCCGGCTCGGGCGTGCCGTAGGAGCCGGCAGCGGGACGGCCAGTGTCGCGCGACTGCAGCGGCACGTAAGTCGCACCCTGCCAGTTGGTGGAGTTGATCTGGATGCCGACGTTGCGATTGAACTGGTTCTGCTGCGCGTAGAAATAATCGCTGGTGAAAGTAAATCCGCTGCCCAGATCCATCTGAAACGAGGCGCTACCCGACTTGCGTTTGCGCTGGGTGGTCATGTCGTACAGACCGATGTTCTGGCTGCCCATGAACACGCCATTGGACTTGCCGTCGCCATTGACGTCGACGCTGCCGTCGGCGTTCTGCACGATCTGCGGAGGAATCGGCGCGCCGTTCCACGGCGTAAGGAAGCCGTTATAGCCGCCCGCGCTGGCCGCGTTTTCACCGTTCAGGACCACGCCGTACTGGTCGAGACCTTCGTTCGAGTTAAAGCGCGTGGTATCGGAATAGTCGGCAGAAACCAGCAGGCCCCAGTGACCGTGATCGTTGTACGAGACGAGGCCGCTGGCTTCCGGTCCCCATTTGCTGCTGGTCCGACCGCGCTCTCCGTTGGCGGAGTAGCTGTAGGTAAAGCCGCTGGGCAGATCCCAGGGGCGATAGGTATGCAAGTCCAGCGCGCCACTGATGCCGCCGTCAGTGGTGCTGGCGGTAGGTGATTTGATCACATCGACGCCATGGAACAGCGTGGCTGGCAGCATGGTGAAATCGGGTTGTTGCGAGTCGATTTGATCGGCCGTGATGAACGCCTCCCCGTTCAGCATGGTGCCCACTTCAGGCAGGCCGCGCACATCCACCGTGGTGCCCACGCCCGCGTCGCGGTTGATCTGCACACCCGTGACGCGCTGTAACGCGTCCGTGATGGTCACATCGGGCAATTGGCCGATGCTCTCCGCCGTGATGCTGTCCTGGATGTTGGGCGCCTGGCGCTTCAGTTCGATCGCGCGCATCTGCGAGGCGCGCACGCCGACGACGTTGACCGCAGACAACGCGACCGCGCTCTTGGCATCCTTGTCTGCCGCGGCGTTCTTCTTGTTGGGCCCAGCTTTCCTTGCATCGGACGGGGGTGCTGCCGATGCATCTTGCGGCGCGGCGGCTTGCGGTCCCGCGGCATCCATCGGGGCGCCCATGCGCGGTGATGCCGCCGCCGATGTCGCCACCGCCGCCAGCAACGACATCGATACGGCCAGTGACAGGGGGTGTCTGCGAAGTACGGTGGACATGAGCCTTACCTCTTGGTTGATACCTGCCGCGCCGACCCCCGGCGCACGCCACGCCTGAGAAATTAATGAACCGCTCCGGGCACACCGCTGCGCTCGTCCTCCGCGACCCACACCGGATTCCTGGTGAGGAATGCACGCACATTGCGTCTGCGCACGTTGCCTGGGGCGTCTCCCCATGCCCTGACGTCATCCAGAACGGCAACGTCGTCCAGCGCCATCGCCTCGCGCAGCGGCGCCAGATGAATCGGCCAGGGGGAGTTGTCATTCGATACCACGTCGCCCTCGACATGGCCGGCGCAAGCGAGTACGCGGTGCTGCACGCTTGCCGGTGCATCGCTGCCGACAAATAATTGCAACAGCTCCGCCAGCGCTTCGAACTTTGCGCACGCGCGCTTGCGATGGGTGCGCACCTCAATGTCGCGTCCCTCATGGGACGGCCGCAGCAAGGCGGCGCGGGCAAACATCCCGCCTACGAAGGTCGCCAGAAATGGCGTCTCCGAAGCGCTCGCTGGTAGATCCGGACGGCTGGTGACTACGTTCACTATGCTCCCCGCACTTGGAACGGCCGCAGATTGCGAGTTATTGTCACCGGTGTCAACTTGCGCTGCAGCATAAAAACGTTTAGCAGGAAAGTCGGCTCACCTCTGTCTGTACGACATCGAAGCTCTTAATTTTCGACTATCCCACTCAAATAATATTGCGTCGCAACATTCCCAGATTTTCGCCCGTTGACTTGGCGAGGACTGGTCTGCGTGGCTACCTTCCTTCCGCTCAAAGGGATGCCGATC
>JALYXN010000006.1 GCA_030947085.1 Pseudomonadota bacterium
TGCTGCGGCTGGCCCGCATGCGCATCGAGGCGCTCAACGACCGCTACAACAGCATCGACGCCGATCGGTTTTTCCTGTTCCACCGGCCACGTCGCTGGAGCGAGACCGAACAGAAATGGATGGGTCATGAGCGCAAGCGCGGCAAGCTGGCTGACCTTAACGGACTTCTGCGCGGCAACGCGCACGATCGTTTCATGTTGACCGTCGGCGATGTCGAAGCCCTACCGACGGTGCAGTATGTGATCACGCTCGACACCGATACCGAGCTGCCACGGGATGCGGCGCAAGCCTTCGTAGGTACCATCGATCATCCGCTCAACCGTGCCGTGTATGACCCGCAGTTGCGCCGCGTGGTCAGCGGTTACGCCATCTTGCAGCCGCGGGTTGGCATCAGCCTGCCCAGCACCGCGCGCTCACGCTACGCGCAACTGTACGGCAGCGACGCCGGCATCGATCCATACACCCGCGCCGTGTCCGACGTATACCAGGACGTGTTTCACGAAGGCTCGTTCATCGGCAAGGGAATCTACGCCATCGACCCGTTCGAGCGCACGCTGGACGGCCGCTTTCCGGAAAATCGCATCCTCAGCCACGATCTGGTCGAAGGTTGCCACGCGCGGGCCGGGCTGCTCAGCGACGTGCAGCTGTTCGAGGAATATCCGGCCCGCTACGCCGCCGACGTCAAACGACGCCACCGCTGGATTCGCGGCGACTGGCAGCTGCTGCCCTGGCTGCTGCCGTGGGCACCGACAGCGCGCAAGGGCTGGCAGCGCAATGCGCTGACCGCACTGTCGCGCTGGAAGATCCTCGACAACCTGCGCCGCAGCCTGGTACCCACTTCTCTGCTGATCCTGCTGGTGGTGGGCTGGCTGTGGCTGTCGCCGGCGCTTTCGTGGACGCTGGCGGTACTGTCGATGGTACTGGTGCCGCCGCTGCTTTCAGCCATGCTGGAGTTCGTGCAGAAGCCGCGCGATGTGCAGCTCGACCAGCACGTGCGCGCCGGTTTCGACGCTGGCATGCAGCATTTCTGGCGAATGGCGCTGGCGCTGGCTTGGCTTCCGCATGAGGTGATGTATCAGCTCGATGCGATCGTGCGCACGCTGTGGCGGATGGCGGTCAGTCGTCACCATCTGCTGCAATGGCAAACCTCCAGCGATGTCGAGAAACAGGGCAACCAAACACCGGCAGCACTGTGGCGGGTGATGTGGATCGGGCCGGCCCTCGCCGTGATACTGACCGTGGTGCTGCTGCTGCATCGGCCGCTGATGGCGATACTGGCGGCCCCGTTGCTGCTGCTGTGGCTGCTATCGCCCACGATCGCCTGGTGGATCAGCCAGCCGCGCGTTCCGGCGGTCTTTGCGCCGTCGCTGGCGCAGACCCGTTTTCTACGCGTACTGGCACGCCGGACCTGGGCTTTTTTCGACACCTATGTCGGCCCGGCCGACCATTGGCTGCCACCGGACAACCTGCAGGAACAGCCCGGCCCGGTGATAGCCCATCGCACCTCGCCGACCAATATGGGCTTGGCGTTGCTGGCGAATCTGGCGGCGTGGGATTTCGGTTTTCTCAGCGGCGGGCGCCTGCTTCATCGCACCCGTCAGACGCTGGCCACCATGCAGCAGCTGCCACGCCACCGCGGGCATTTCTACAACTGGTACGACACGCTGAGCTTGCAGCCGCTGGGTCCGCTCTACATTTCGGCGGTCGACAGCGGCAACCTGGCCGGACATTTGCTGACCCTGCGACCGGGCTTGCTCGAGCTGATCGACCAGCCGGTGTTCCAGCCTCGCATGGTCCAGGGCCTGCTGGATACCCTCAGCACGTTGCGGGCTGGGCTCGCTGACAACGACGTCGAGGCGCTCGGCACGCTGCATAGTGAACTGCAAAACGAGATCGAGCAGCCCTCCGTGACCAGCGGTGCCGTGCTTGCGCTTTTGCGGCGGCAACTGGACAACGCACACGCATTGGCCAAGTCGCTGCGGGTTGAACCAGGCAGCGATGCCGAGTTCTGGGTGACTGCGCTGCTCGAACAGTGCAGCGATCTTTGCGACGAGATCGCGACGTTCAAACTCGATCCGCTCGGGGATGACGAGGCCGGTTTCCGCGGCCTGCCCACGCTGCGCCAGCTGGCGCTTATCGAGCCGCTGGCGTGGGGTGCCGCCGCCAATGCCGAGGACATCCGCCAAAACGCACTCCAGCGCATCA
>JALYXN010000013.1 GCA_030947085.1 Pseudomonadota bacterium
TGCCGCTCGATCAGCCGACCCACGCACAGATCCGACTGGACCATGTGCCGACCGGCTGGCTGAGCGGTTTGCTCGGCACCGTGTGGTCGGGCCGACCCACCGGCGGCAGGATCGACGCACAACTCGGGCTCGACTTGCGCGGCCAGGGGCTGCAGTCGTCCGGTCAATTCACCCTCACTGGCGCCGGCTTCGATACGCCGGGCGGCACGCTGGCAGGGCAAGGGGTAAACGCTTCGGGACGGTTCAATCTGAATTCGACGTCCGGCCCAGCACAGCTCGATCTGGATGCCAGCTTTCGTGGTGGCGAGCTGCTGCTGGGGTCGATTTACGCCAAATTGCCGACGCAGCCGGTGCAGCTGGATCTTCACGCTATCGCGCAGGGCGGTGCCTTTGCCCTCAGCAGGTTGCATATCAATGATCCAGACGCGCTGCAGCTGGACGGAGCGCTGGCGTTCAATGCCAAAGGCGGCCTCACCAGCCTGCGTCTGAACAGTTTTCATGCCAGTTTCCCGGCCGCTTACGACCGCTACGGAAAAGCGTGGCTGGGCACCATGGGCTTGCGTGACATGACCATCGACGGTCAATTGTCCGGCAGCCTGGACTTGCGGGCGGACGGCCTGCACGGGTTTGCTTTCAACACCGACAATCTTGATCTGGCTGACGCTGGCGGTCGGCTGGCCGCGGAGGGTTTGCATGGCGGTCTGGACTGGTCGATTCAGGGCGATCGTCCCGCCACCACGCTGGCCTGGCGCGGCCTGCAGTTCTACCGCGTGCTTAATGGCGCGGCGCAGTCGCACTGGCGCAGCCATGACGGCACGCTCAGCCTGCAACAACCCCTGGAGGTACCGTTGTTGAAGGGACAACTGCGCATCGGTGAACTGGATTGGCGTCCGGCGGCGCAGCAAGGTCAACGACTGGCGACCTCGCTGGCGCTTACCGGCGTCGACATGACGGCCTTCAGTACCGCGGTGGGCTGGCCCGCGTTTCCCGGCACCGTGGGCGGCGCGATTCCGTCGCTGCGCTGGGTCGACGATCGCTTCGTGCTCGACGGTGGTCTGTCGGCGACCCTGTTTGGCGGCTTCGTGAACATCACCCAGCTGTCGGTCCAGCATCCGTTCGGTACCAGCCCCGTGTTGAGCGGTGACATCGCGATCAGCCAGATCGATCTCGCGGCGTTTACCAGCGTGTTCGATTTCGGCAGCATTACCGGCCGCCTGGATGGATCGATCAACGACCTGCGTCTGGTCAACTGGAGCCCGGTGGCGTTCAAGGCGCAACTGCTTGCCGGTAGCGGCGGGCGCATCAGCCAGCGCGCGGTCAACAACCTCACGTCGGTCGGTGGCGGCGGTATCGCGGGCGGCCTGCAAGGCGCGGTGCTGAAATTGTTCAATACCTTTGGCTATCGGCAAATCGGCCTTAATTGCACCTTGCGCGGCAGCGTTTGCAGCATGAGTGGTCTGGAGCCGACCGACGACGGCTACACTATCGTGCAGGGCAGCGGTTTGCCCCGACTGCAGGTAATCGGTCACCAGCGACAGGTTGACTGGCCGACGCTGATCAAGCGCCTGCACGCTGCCATCAACGGCGCGTCACCGGAAATCCGTTGACCGTGTGCCATCGTATTTTTTATCCATGTTTCAACAGCGGGAGTAAACCCATGCGCAAGCTCGTCTACGTCATCCTGACCTCACTGGCCGTGGCGTTGGTCGGCTGCGTCACCATCAACGTGTATTTCCCCGAAGCCGCCGCGCAGAAGGCCGCGGACCAGTTCATCGGTAACGTGCTGGACGGCGCCGGCTCCGCCGCGACACCGAAAGAGGTCAAGCCGGCCAAGGTCGACGGCAAGCAACCGTCGGCGATGTTGCTCGACCTGCTGATTCCCGCCGCCTACGCCGCCGATACGCCGAACATCCGGATCCAGACCAGCGCCACCGAAGCGATCCGCGGGCGCATGCACAGCCGCTTCAGTGGCACGCTTGGCGCCCTGTTCGATAGCGGTGCGGTGGGCTTCACCCATGACGGCATGGTGGCCATGCGCGATGCCGCCAAGGTGCCGCTGAGTCAGCGTGCCCAGGCCAATGCCGCAGTGGCAGATGAAAACCGGGATCGGGCCGCCCTGTATCGCGAGGTCGCCAGCGCCAACGGCCATCCCGAGTGGGAGTCGCAAATCCGCGGGACCTTTGCCAAGAGCTGGATCGACAAGGCGCACGGTGGTTGGTACTACCAGAATGCCGCCGGCGCCTGGCAGAAAAAATAACGCGGCGACGGCTGCCGCAAAGCAGGAGCCCGACGACTGCCGCCACGACGGCGGTCAGGCCGATCTGTGATAATTAGCGGCCAGTCGTCGTCAATTGTGTCTCATGTCCCGATCCAACAAGGTTTCACCGATCCCCTTCGAAGCGACCATCACCGACCTCGGTCACGACGGTCGCGGCGTGGCGCGCATCGATGGCAAGGCCGTCTTCGTCAGCGGCGCGCTGCTGGGCGAGCAGGTGATGGCCAAGCTGCGCAAGCGCCATCGTCATTTTGACGAAGCGGACGTGATCGAGCTGATCACACGTTCGCCGCATCGGGTCGAACCGAAATGTCAGCATTTCGCCGAGTGCAGCGGATGCTCATTGCAGCATCTGGACGCGTCGTCGCAGATCGCTGCCAAGCAGCGCGTGCTGGCGGAGAATTTTGAGCGGATCGGCAAGGTGTCTCCCGCGTCCTGGTTACCGCCGCTAACCGGTGAACCATGGGGTTATCGGCGCAAGGGCCGCCTGTCAGTGCGTAACGTGGTGAAGAAAGGTCGCGTGCTGGTCGGTTTTCGCGAGGAGCAGAATCCGCGCCTGGTGGCCGATATCCAGCGCTGTGAAGTGATGCATCCGGCGCTCGGCCCTAAGGTCGGCCTGCTGGCCGAGCTGCTCGGCACGATGGACGCCATCGACACCATTGCGCAGATCGAGTTTGCCGGCGGCGATGACACCATGGCGCTGGTGTTCCGCCACATGGAGCCGTTGAGCGAACGCGATCTCGCGGCGCTGACCGCATTCGCCAAGCAGCATGAGTTGGCCATCTATCTGCAGCCCGGCAGCAACAGCAGCGTGCATCCGTTGTGGCCGGAGCAGCCACGGCTGGCGTTCCGGATCGGCAGTGGCGACGAGCGCTTCGACGACGTCGAGCTGGAGTTCGAACCGCTGGATTTCGTGCAGGTCAATGCCGACATGAACCAGCGCATGATGGCGCGCACGCTGGAGCTGCTCGATCCGCAGCCGACCGATCGTGTGCTCGATTTGTTTTGTGGCTTGGGTAACTTCACCTTGCCGCTCGCGCGCCGCGTCGCCGAAGTGGTCGGTGTGGAAGGCGAACACGGCCTGGTCGAGCGTGCGGCGCGGAATGCCGCCCGCAACGGCATCGGCAACGCCCATTTCCACGTCGCCAACCTGTTCGAGGACCAGCGCAGCACCGACTGGGCGCGCCAGCCGTGGGACAAGATCCTGCTCGATCCACCGCGTGCCGGCGCCGATCAAGTGCTGGAATACCTGCCGCACAAAAAGACGCGCCGAATCGTCTACGTCTCATGCCATCCCGC
>JALYXN010000056.1 GCA_030947085.1 Pseudomonadota bacterium
AAATTGCAGCCGCGCTGTTTTGAAGGTGTGGCGTGCCCGCCGTGGTGAACGCGGCTGCGCCAAACGTAAATCAGCGGCACGCTCGGTCGGGGGTTACCACGATTGTCTCGCGGTCACGGGCGATGAATACGGAAACGAGGGGGGGATGCCTCACTGGGCATTTCGCTGTCTGAGCGGGGTGAAGGCGCTGGTGAAAATTGGCAATTATCACGCCAACGGATTCGGCCACAACGACACCAGGATCTGGTTTCATCTTGACTAAAGCGGCAAGCAGAACCTACAAGACACCCCGTTGGCCTGCGGCCGGTCTGGTAACCGGCAACTCCCGTTTGACCTACGTCAGGGCCTTACTGAAGCTGCGCATGCTTCAATACTTGCATGCATGAGTTGCCACCATCCCATTCAGCTGAGCTTGAAACCGTGGACGAGCTGCCGGTACACGATGTGAGCAAGTTGCCGTGCCCGCAACCGCTTGAAATGGCCCTGGCTCTGGCCAACGCGCTAGTGCCCGGTCAGAGCGTGCGACTGCTGACCCCACAATACCCAACCCCACTGTTGGCGTTGCTCGCCGAGCAAGGCTTGCAGACACAGGTATTCACCCTGCCAGACGGCGACATCTGCGTACATATCCATCGACCCAGGCATGATGGTCAAGCTTGCGATTGAGGATTCTCCAGCCGGCTCGCTACCGAGCCGATTTTTGCTCAGCGCACCGCTGTGGGGCATGTTCGCCGGTGCGCTGTTGACGGTCGGTGGCCAGCCACTGCTGGAAACACGCTGGCAGCCAGGGACGGTGGCCCTGGTACATGCCTTCACCTTGGGCGTGCTCGGCAACACGATGTTCGGAAGTATTCTGCAATTTCTTCCAGCCGCTGCAGGTGTGCGGGTGCGCGGCGGCACCGGACTCGGCCATGCACTGCATGCCCTGTTCAATGCCGGAGTGATCCTGTTGCTGACTGGAATGCTGACGGGTTGGCGCGCAGGCGTCAGCTTCGCTGGCGTACTTTTGCCAGCCGCCTTTTTGCTGCTGGGTGGAATGACGCTACCTGGCGTTCTTGTCGCTCAGGGGCATCGCCTGTTACGCACCGGCATCGGACTGTCCCTGCTGTCAGCTATGGTCGCCGCAATGCTCGGCGGCTGTCTCGCACTGTTGCTCGGCGGCTACCTGTCCATGCCTCTATGGCCCCTGATTGATGTCCATGCCGCCTGGGGCACGCTGGGCTGGATCGTGTTACTGCTTGCCAGCGTGGCGCGCGTAGTCATGCCCATGTTTCAGGGTACGTTGATGATGCCATCGGCAGCGCAAGTGACATGGACCTGCGCCTTGATGCTGGCATTGTGCGTCGGGACCTGGAGGGCACTGGCATGCGACGACGCGTCATGGCTGGAACTTGCATTGGTCCTTGTCGTCAGCCTCTTCGCAGGTGGTGGCTTGTGGCTTCAGTGGCGATCACCGCGCGCTCACGATGGAGCACTGCTGCGAAGCTGGAGCTTGGGCTTGATCGTGCTCTTGCTCGCCGCACTTGCCCTGCTTTTCAGGATGCGCAACGGACTGCTGGCAGGTGCACTGGGACTGGGTGTCGCCTTGCCATTGCTGGTGAACGGCATGGCACTGGAAATCGTCGCCTTTCTCGGCTGGATCGATCTGCACCGACGTATCGGTCGGGGCGTGCAGTTGCCGGGGGTGAAACGGCTACTACCTGAAACAGACAAGACCCGCGTTCTGCTCGCGCAGATCCCTCTGGCACTGTTGCTGCCTGCAGCCGTGCTGTGGCCGAGCCCGTGGCTGGCTCGTCTGTCGGGACTGGCAATGCTCGCTGCCTGGTGCTCTCTCTGGCTTGCGCTAACCGGCGTGCGGCGTCGCAGCCAGCGCTTTGCGCCAAACTTGGATCCAAGTTAATGAGTGACAAGCCACCACTTGTCTACTCCTGCTCCGGCTGCTCCAGCGCAGCACAGATGGCCAATAGCCTCGCGCTGCAACTGGATCGCAACGGCGCCGCCGAGATGTCATGCATCGCCGGTGTGGGAGGTGGCGTAACCGGTCTAATTCGTACCGCGCAAGGGGGGCGGCGCATCCTGGCCCTTGATGGCTGCGTTCTCCAGTGCGTTTCAGCCTGTCTGGCCAGGGCTGGCGTAACGGCCAACGCGCATCTGATGCTCTCGGAGTACGGAGTAAGAAAGCGTCAGCACACCGATTTCGGTATCGACGACGCCCAGCGTATCTATGCCGAACACGTGCTTCCAGCCGCGCTCGCCTTGCATGGACCATCCACTGACACAGGAGACCTTTCCGATGGCCGCACATATCCCTGAGCGGATCGCGCTGACGCAAGCACGCGGAGCCATTGACCGCGTTGACGACGGCCTCCTGCTTCTGTTGGCGGCCCGCCGCCGCTTGGTAGCGTCTCTCAAAGCATCGGCTGGAGTTCCACCGCGCGATCTCCAGCGCGAGTTGAACATCCGAGGGCGAGCAGAACGATTGGCGGTTCGCCTCGATCTGCCGAAAGCTACGGTGCAGGACTGTTGGACCTCGTCATCGGCGATGGTTGCCGTCAGCAAGGACTACGATTTGACCAGGATCAGTGCATTGCAGACGCTGCTCCTGCAAGCTCTCTCGCCATGTTCATTCCCTCTGCCGGTTCCAAGCTGGTGAAACGCGTACTGCGCCTGCTGCCGCCGCCTCGTCGGATGGCCCCACTGCTTCGCGCCTTACCGCAGCGCTGGCAGCATGCTTTGATACAGAAGGCGATGTCACACGTTCTGGCCTCCGCGTTAGGCGATGGCTCGGTTGACTTCATGCTCGATCGACGCCTTGCTATCGAGGTGGATGACCTCGGCCTGCGCTGGGTAATTGAACTGCATGACGAGCACTGTCTGTTTCGGGCGGCGAAGCCGACGCCAGCGTCTGCGGTAGCGCCGCGGACCTGCTTCTGCTGGCCGGGCGTCTCGAAGACGCCGACACCTTGTTCTTTCAGCGCCGCTTGCGCTTAACTGGCGATACCGAGTTGGGGTTGACCGCGCGAAACATGCTCGACCGGCTACCGTGGGAATCGATCCCGCTGGCACTTCGTATCGTCATGAACCGTAGCGCACGATTTGCCCGCACGGCACGCGCTGCTTACCGTCATGATTTTGCCTGAGCCTCTCGGTGTCTCGAAACCACCCCCGCCGAAACGACATGACCCACTCCGACAACTTGCCTCTACCCGTCTGGCGCGACGGACTTGACGAGGAGTACGCCGAGCTCACCGCGCGTCTCAAGGATCAAGTCCCCTGCCTGGAATGGTCGCAGCCAAACTCCGCGGCCCGATCAACCGCCGCAAACCATTGGGCCAGCTGCGCGCTATCCGGGTACGTATTCAATGCAAGATAGACCTTGCGTCCGCGCGCTTGGGCGTAGGCGATGCCCGAACGCAGCTCGTCATCGCTGAAGTTTAGGCCAGGGAAGGCGCGAGCGTTGGTCTGGTCGCGGAATCCCGCGTAAACCGCATCCGCACCAGCGTCAATCGCCGCCTGCAAGGCCGGCAAGTTTCCGGCAGGACAGACAAGTTGCATAAGCGAATACCCCAACGAATCGTCGTGATGCGTATCTTGACCGGCGCTGATTACGCGCGCTCTGACTTGGGTCAAAACTCCCGAAAAGCTTCGTCACTGGCAGCAAGGCGACTGGAGGCACAGCGCGCATCGGCAAGGCCGCGCCGTCGAGGCATGGCCTGGCGCCTGCGATGGTGCAAGCGCTGCGGTGTCACATCGGAACATCGTTTGCGAACCCCCATGTCCAGCTCGATTTGGCGCGCACGAATCAACGAACCTCACCGCTTTGTTGCGCGCCACTGACCAGGATCAAGGCGGTAATCGCGCTGCTGGCGGAACATGGGCCTCACAAACCACAACCATCTACAAGAAATGAGGCCAGCCGATGGAATTCCATATCGCTCTCACCGATGCGTGCCCGGGCCCCGAACTCGTCCAGGAGGCCATGTTCGATATCGATCCGAACGCGGTAGTCGATCTCGACATGAGTGGCCTGGTGATGCGGATATCCTCCTACGTGCCGGTGACCGATCTGATCGACGTGCTGCGGCGAACCGGCTGGACCGTGGCACCGGAACAGGTAGTGCAGTTGCCAACCATCTGTTGCGGTGGTTGTTCCGGATGAAATGGATCCTTGTTTTCATCGTGCTTGTGTCCGGATGGCCAAGCGTCTCATGTGGACAAGCATCCTCGCCGCATCAGCAGGGAGCCATATCCATCGAGACGGTGACACAACCGACTCAGCATTGGGTACCCGACGCTCCTTTGCGCGAAGGCATGGGCCGGGTGCGTAGTGCAGTCGCGATCCTGCGTGACGCAGGACCGCACGGCTTGAGCGCGGCCGTGGTTGTGGAACAGGCCGAGCGCATCGACAAGGCCGTGCTGTACATGTTCGATCATTGCAGGCTGGCCGCCGAGCCCGACGCAGCACTACATGGCATTTTGGTGCCGCTGATGAAAGCGGCGCAGACGCTCAAGTCCACGCCTCATGATCGCAACGCCATCGACAGCATGCGCACCGCCGTTACGCGCTATGCGCAGTACTTCGATGATCCGGACATAATCGATCATCTTCCCGTTGCACCGCACCCGTAGCCGCGAGCGCATCCGTCGCCACGAGCGCCAGCCGATCGATATCAATCAAGGTGAGTGCCACGTCAGCGCCGGCCCGATCGGCTTGCCCGAAGCAAGATGATCGGAGCGGTGGCGCCCACGTCACCTATTGAAAGCAAGCTTCATCCATAACGTGCGGCCCGGCTCGTTCACGCGGGTGGTGACGAAGTACGGCCAGGGCGGGAGGCAAGGCGTTGACGTGTTCGGCGTAGGTCTTGTTGAACAGATTGTCGACGCTGGCGGTCAGCGTGAGGTTGTTGCTCGGACGACGACCACCACTGATGGAAAACACCCCGATACCACCAGCCGTGCCGCTGGCAGGGCGCCGTTTTTCGACTTGGCTGCCCTGGTGCCGAGGCTCATCGTCACCGCGCGCGGACATCCCCGCTGATTTATCGTCTCGCAACCTTGGATGTGTGATCTGGGGAATCAGGAAGCCAGAAGGGTAACTGGTGTGGTCTTGGCGCCTCAATGAAATACAGCGCTGGTGGTCAGCGCCAGGATGGGCACCTACTCTTCGGTATGACCGGGAGGAGCAAGTGAGCGCCGATTGATCCCTGCGGAAAAATGGCGACCCCAGTTTTGTTACTTTAAGGACAGCTGCGGCATCCTCGCGGCGTAATCCCACCAGCTTGGAGCAAAACGCCGGGGCCAAGGAGGACGGTATCAATGCCTCCCTAGTCCCGGAAATGGCACGTGTTAAAGCCTATGGGGCAGGCTGTGTGACAGCGTTCATTTGCAGGGTAACGGCGGTCTGTGCCATTAATCTGCCATGCACCGATGCGCCAGTTTTTACTGCGATGTTGGTTTTAGACAGCACGATTCCCTCAAAATGCGCGGTTGTCCCAATAGTCACACCGCCGGCGACCTGCCAGAAGATGTTCTTGGCTTGTGCGCCACCGGTCAGGGTCACCCTCGTCGCATTGGCCTGAGACAACGGTCCGGCGATCTGGAAGATAAAGACATCGTTCGGGCCACCCGTGAGTGTCACATCTGACGAAATCGTGACCCCAGTGCCCCACCTGTAGAGGCCAGGGCTGAGTGTCTTTCCGCCAATCTCGCCGGCGCCCACTTCAGTAAAATCGAGCGATGAGCGTCCTGCAGCATCGAGATACGCAACTTGCATGTCAAGGACAGCCTCGGTCAGGAATGGGGCGCCATTCACCGTGCACGGAAGGGGGCCTGCCGCATCGACTGAGATAATCATCCCTGACACTTCTGTGCACGTCAGCAGAATAGCAGCGCCGGTGATTGGGCTGGCCCCTACATTCCCCGTCACCGAAGATGCATAAACGTCGGTCACTCCAGTTTTTGACAGAATTGCGAAAGTACCCGCGGTTCCTAGGTTCACTGGTTCCTGGCCGGCAATTGCGAAGAATGAAGTGCCTAACAAAACAGCGGCCAGCATTATTGCCATCGAATGATTTCGCATTTTAAAAGTACTTTTTGTTGGTTTCATTAATATTTCCAGTGAGTTTAAAATAAACTAGTAAGTTTTCATTCTCTCTTATTTGACCCCACACGGAGTCAGATACGCGTCTCGCTATTGCTGGTCATAGAGGATCGCAAGAGATCGGTCAACAGGGCGTGCGCCAAGCGCGTACGACGATATCCAGTTTGAGATGCAGACACAGTGTGACATCGACTCGCTCCTCAAAATGGGGTCAGGTTGGCATTTCGGGCGGGCAAAAATGGCTCGGCCGTCTCAAAC
>JALYXN010000057.1 GCA_030947085.1 Pseudomonadota bacterium
CAATCGACCAACAGTTGCACATTCGCGAGAAGAAGGACTTTCCATACAAGCTTGCCTACCTGTACATCCTTGGTGCGGCCTTCTGGAACTTCGTCGGCGCCGGCGTGTTTGGCGGCGGCACGTTGAACGCTCCGCTGGTGAACTACTACGAGCATGGCACCTTCCTCACCCTCAACCACGCGCATACCTCGATGTTCGGTGCCTTCGGCCTGCTGGCGATCGGCCTGCTTTACATGGTGTTGCGCTACCTCAATGGCGATCGACCGTGGAGTGACCGTGCTGGCGTGTGGGCATTCTGGCTTTACAACAGCGGTGTGGTGATGTGGATCGTGCTGAACTTCTACCCGATCGGCTGGGCACAGCTGGAGGCGGTATATACCCACGGTTATGCCTACGCACGCAGCATGCAGTTCTACGACACCACCACCTTCTGGCAGTGGATGCGCATGCCGGGCGACATCGTGTTCGCGGCAGGCGCCTTGCTGATGGCATGGGACTTCGTGGTCAAGTTGCGGGCGCAAAGAACCGCGGCCGCGACTGACTCGGTATAGCGCGTGGAACACTCCAGTTAGCTGGTTCAAGACCTGTTGCACGGGTTGGATAGCAAAGGGCCTGTGCATGCGCAGGCCCTTATTCGCTCTGCTTGCGTTGCCGATGATGGCCGATGCACCCGGCAGCAGAGAGACGCGCTGGGAGTCGGTTGGCGCGACCCCTGGCAAGTTGCCACTTGGGCACAAGGTCTCCGCTGTGACGATATGTCCCAGCCCGCAACGGCATGTGTAGAGCTCTGTCTTGACAAGCATTGACACGGGTCAAGGCGCATATGGCCCCCACCACGCAAACTACAGCTTCCTCACCCAGCGAGCTTTCCATGACACGTCCTTCTTCGTTCGATCGTGAACAACTGCTTGCCTGTGGCCGTGGCGAAATGTTCGGCGCCGGCAATGCGCAATTGCCGATGCCGCCGATGCTGATGTTCGACCGCATCACGCAGATCGCCACCGAAGGCGGAGCGTATGGCAAGGGATTGATCCATGCCGAACTGGACATCCATCCGGAGCTATGGTTTTTCGGCTGCCATTTCATCGGTGACCCGGTGATGCCCGGTTGCCTCGGGCTGGATGCGATGTGGCAGCTCAGCGGCTTCTTCCTGCCGTGGCTGGGCGAGCCGGGCCGTGGTCGTGCGCTGGGCGTGGGTCAGGTGAAATTTTCCGGACAGGTCATGCCGACCGCCAAGCTGGTGCGCTACGAGATCGACATCCGGCGCGTGATGTGCGGCAAGCTGCGGCTGGTGATCGCCGATGGCAAGACCTTCGTCGACGACCGGCTGATCTACGAGGCCAGCGACATGCGCGTGGGCTTGTTCCAGTCCACCGAGGGCTTTTGAGATGCGCCGTGTCGTGGTGACCGGCATGGGCATCGTGTCGTGCCTGGGCAACCAGATGGCGACGGTGTCGTGCGCACTGCGCGACAGCCACAGTGGCATCCGCGCGATGCCGGGCTACGCCGAACTGGGACTGCGCAGCCAGGTCGCCGGCGTGCCGGAGATCGACCTGGATGCCGAGATCGACCGCAAGCTGCGTCGCTTCATGGGTGACGCGGCGGCCTATGCGTATGTGGCGATGCGTTCGGCGATCGCCGACGCCGGACTTGCCGCCGAGCAGGTGCGGCACCCGCGCACTGGCGTGATCGCCGGCTCCGGTGGTGGCTCGCCTCGGTGGCAGATCGAAACGGGCGATTTGCTGCGCCACAAGGGCGTGCGCAAGGTCGGCCCGTTCATGGTGCCGCGTACGATGTGCTCCACCGTGTCGGCCACGCTGGCCACCGCGTTTGGCATCCTTGGCCTGAGCTATTCGATCGCCGCCGCTTGCGCCACCTCGGGGCACTGCATCGGCGCGGCGGCCGACCTGATCCGGCATGGCGCACAGGACGTGATGTTTGCCGGTGGTGGTGAGGAGGAGCACTGGGGCATGACCGCGCAGTTCGACGCGATGGGCGCGCTGTCCACCGGCAGCAACGACACACCGCATCGGGCATCACGCCCGTATGACGTTGCCCGTGACGGCTTCGTCATCGCCGGTGGCGGCGGCACGCTGGTGCTGGAGGAATACGAGCACGCCAGGGCGCGTGGCGCGCACATCCATGCCGAGCTGGTCGGTTACGGCGTCACCTCCGACGGTGCCGACATGGTGGCGCCATCCGGCGAAGGTGCGGTGCGCTGCATGCAGATGGCATTGGCTCAGGCAAACGCTCCCATCGATTACCTCAACACGCATGGCACCGCCACGGCGCTGGGCGACATGGTCGAGTTGCAGTCGGTACGCAACGTGTTCGGCGACGACGTGCCACCGCTGTCATCGACCAAGGCGCTGACCGGCCATTCGCTTGGAGCGGCCAGCGTGCACGAGGCGATCTACAGCCTGCTGATGCTCAACCAGGGCTTCATCGCCGGCTCGGCGCATATCGACGAGCTGGACCCGCGCGCGGAAGGGTTCCCGATCGTACGCTCGAGCCGCGCCGCGCGGCTGCACACGGTGATGTCGAACAGCTTCGGCTTTGGCGGCACCAATGCCAGCCTGGTGTTTGCCAAGGTGTGACGGCAACACCGGCGCTGCTGCATGCGGGCAGCGGTCATGGCTTTGACTGCCCACCTCTCGTCCACTTTTCGGAAGATCCCCATGTTGTCTATCCCTGCCTCACGTCCCTCCACTTTTGGCGAGGAACTTGCCAACAGCATCAGTCATGGCCTCGGTGTCCTGTTGGCCATCGTTGGCCTGCCGATATTGATGGTCAACGCGGTGCACGTCGGCAGCACCGCAGCGATGGTCGGGGCGGCGGTGTTCGGCGGCAGCGCGATCCTGTTGTACATGGCCTCGACGCTGTATCACGCGGTCTCGCACGAGCGGGTCAAGAGCTGGCTCCAGCGGCTGGACTATGGCGCGATCTACCTGTTGATCGCCGGCACCTACACGCCGATCGCGCTGGGCGTATTGCGCGGCGGCTGGGATCTGGCCCTGCTCGGCGTGATCTGGTGTCTGGCGTTGCTGGGGCTGGTGTTCAAACTGGTGGTGGGCGCGCGATTCGAGCGACTCTCCACGGCCTTGTATGTGGCAATGGGCTGGATGGCGCTGCTCGCCATCCGCCCGCTGTGGCTGCACCTGCCCGCGGACGGATTGATCCTGTTGTTCGGCGGTGGCCTGGCATATACGCTGGGCGTGGTGTTTTTCATGCTGCACGAGCGGCTTCGCTACAGCCACTTCATCTGGCATTTGTTCGTGCTTGCCGGTACCGGTTGCCACTACGCCGTGGTACTGCTTTACGCGTTCTGATCGGCTGGCGGGAGATCGGCAGGCTGACGTTTCTTAAGGGTGTATTGCCGGCTTGACTGAGTTCGTCTTAACGTAGCTGATCGCCGCGCAATGCTCAGCATCTTTATGCCGCGCTGTCGCAACGGCCGTGATCAGTCGGTCGGCGCTTCGCGCAGGTTGCGCACCTCAACGACACTCACTGCAGCGGCTCGGTTCGACCAGGAGTGGCGAATGTAATTGACCACGGCGGCAATTTCGTCGTCGGTCAGTTGTCGCGCGAACGGAGGCATCGAGTAAGGCTGCGGATTGCCCACGGTGACCGGCGGAAAGCCGCCAAGCAGCACGGAGCGGATGGCATTGATGCCCGTGGGTTCTTCCACCGAGGTATTGCCGTCGAGCGGTGGATAGGTGCCGGCCACCCCGTTGCCGTCACTGCCGTGGCACTGAGCGCACTGCTTGTGGTAAATCGTCGCCCCCTGTGCGTGGCTCACCCCCACCACTGCCACTGGGGCGAGTACCGGAGCAGCGCGCGGTGGCAGCGACTCAAGATAGGTCGCCATGGCACGGAGGTCGGTGTCGTCGATGTATTGCGTACTGTTGTGCACGACTTCAGCCATCGGTCCAAACGCGGCACCCTTGGCAGATTGGCCGCGCTTGAGGAGGTCGACGATGTCCTGCGTGCTCCAGCCTTCCAGGCCGCCACCGCGGCGGGTGCTCAGGTCCGGCGCATACCAGTGCATTTGCGGAATCTGACCACCGGTCAGCTGGCCCTTGCTGGCGGTGGCACCGAGCGCGTTGCGCGGCGCGTGGCATTCATTGCAGTGACCAAGTCCCTCGACCAGGTACGCACCGCGATTCCATGCGGCGGATTTTTCCGTGTTGGGCTTGAACGTACCGGGCGTGAAGTACAGTGCGCGCCACGCCAGCAAGCTGCTGCGCATGCTATACGGAAACTTCAATCCAAGCGGGGTGGCTTTCTGCCTTACCGGTGGCAGCGACTTGAGATAAGCAAAGATCGCCAGCGCATCCGACCTGGTGACCTTGGTAAATGAGGTGTACGAGAACACCGGATACAGCAGCTCTCCGTCACGCCCCTTGCCGTGGTGCAGCGCCTGCCAGAAATCACTGAACGTCCACTGGCCCAGCCCGGTGTCATCGTCAGGGGTGAGGTTGGGAGCGGGAACATCGCCAAACGGTGTGCTCAGCGCCCGTCCGCCGGCGTAGCTAACGCCGCCTTGCGCGGTGTGACACGCCGCGCAATCGCCCACCGTGGCCAGATAGTGACCGCGTGCGATGCGTGCGGGGTCGTTCAAGGCATGCGCATCGGCGTCTTGTTGAGCCGCGGACGCAGGGCGATGATCGCCATGACCGAGGTATCGCCACGTAAAGACGACCGCGGTCAGCATGGCCAACGCCATCAGCACTTGCGCCGTCCGCCTCACGGGCTGTCTCCATGGCCGCTCATGACACACCAGCCCGGCAGTGGCGTGGTTTGCTCACTGGCCGGCTCCGGTTGCATGTTTGCTGCAGGCTTCTGGCTGGCCAGCCAGGACGCCACGGCCGTGACATCTTCCGCACGCAGGCGATTGGCCACGATTCCCATGCAGAACGGCTCCTTGGCGGCGCGGGTCCGGTTGCGCCACGCATTCAGCTCGTCCTCCAGATAGTCCGATGACAAGCCGACCAGTCCGGGGATCAGTGGCTCGACACCGTTGAGTTTGCCGCCGTGGCAACTGTTGCAGGCCGGTATACCGATCACCGCGTCACCGTGCAAGCTCAATTGTTCGCCGCGCTTCAACACGGCTGCGGACACCTGTGCTACGCGTGGCTGGCGGTAGGCAATCTGCTGGTTGGCGAAATAGTCGGCCAGCTGGCGCATGTAATCGACGTCGAGCTGGCGCAACACGTATTCCATCGCAGCGTTCTCGCGCTGGCCACTCTGAAAATAGCGCAGCTGCAGCAGCAGATAGCCGGCCGGCTTGCCGGCCAGTCGCGGGCCGTCGCTGCTGTCAGGCGCGCCCTCGCCGTGCTCGCCATGGCAACGGGTGCAGGCCTTGGCACGTTGCTGAACGGTGTCCGGGATCAACGGGTGAGTCGCGCTAGCCGCGTGATCGGTCGTTAACGCCATCGCCAACGGAGCGCCTGCGAGAAAGACAAGGCTCATCCATGCCATCGCCCGAAACGCGCGAATGGCGAGATGATCCTTGCCGTACGGTGTAATGGACCGACTCATGCGACCGGGATGCTAGTGAACTTCATCCGCACAGCATGGATCGAGCGTGATTCAGTCGCCTTGACGCAGGTCAATGCCGCCATTGATCGTGGTCGTATGTTGGTGCAAACAGCGGAAACGGGCAGATGACCTTCGTGTATCGCGCATGCGCACGTTCCCTGGCTTCTTGACCGAGCTGTATTGCTTCGCCCGGCGATACAGCGAGCTGCGTGCAGGCCTGAAGATCTGACATTTCATGTTTGGTCCGAGCGTACTCACCCTAGTCAGCCTGCCTCTGCCCGTGCGTTTTTTCGGCCCTTTCCCGCAGATGCCTGCGAATCTGATCGCGTGGCGGCGGCATCTGGCCAGCGAGATGCGCGGCTTGTTGTATGCCTTCCTCCGAGTGATGCCACTATCTGGCTAGCTCACCTTGGGCGTTGTGCAGGTTGCCGCGTCCGCAGTAGTCCGCCTGAACTTCATTAAAATTGCAGCCGCGCTGTTTTGAAGGTGTGGCGTGCCCGCCGTGGTGAACGCGGCTGCGCCAAACGTAAATCAGCGGCACGCTCGGTCGGGGGTTACCACGATTGTCTCGCGGTCACGGGCGATGAA
>JALYXN010000070.1 GCA_030947085.1 Pseudomonadota bacterium
GCACCCAGTTGCGCTTCCAGTCGCGACACTGCACGGCTGACACCCGACGGGGTCATGCCCAATTGCGCCGCGGCGCCCGCGAAGCTCTTGGCCTCGACCACCCGGACAAAGGTTGAAATGGCTGAAAAGTCTTCCATTGGGAGCATCTCCGCATGATTCGTGATTCTGAGTCATGAGTGTAATGCGCCGCGAATGGATTTTCTATACTGCGAAGTACACGTATTCTCTCGACCCTCGCCAGACGACCTGCGTCTGGCAACAAGATGCTGGGAGCGAGAGATGAAGAAACAATGGATGCTGGCCATCGTGATCGCCGTCGGCCTGCTGGGTGGCTGGGTCGTGCTGCATGGCGATAACAGCCAGGCCCAGACCCCCGGCGCCGGCGCGCCGCCTGAAGTCACGGTGGCGCAAGCATTGAGCCGAAAGGTCAGCAACCGCGCCGAATTCACCGGTCGCATCCAGGCCGTCAACACCTCGCAGGTGCAGCCGCGCGTTGACGGCTTTGTCGAATCGCTGAGCTTCACCGAAGGCGCGCTGGTGCACAAGGGAGACGTGCTGTTCCAGCTTGATCCGCGCCCCTATCAGGCCGAGGTGGATCGCTTGAGCGCCAACCAGGCGCAGGCGAAAGCCGAACTGAGCCTGGCGCGCAACAATCAGCGGCGTTCGGACATGCTGCTGGCCCAGCATGCGATCGCCCAGCAGGAAGCCGACCGCCAGGGCACCGCGGCAGCAAGTGCACGCGCCCAGCTGGCCGCCGCCACCGCCGCCTTGACCAAAGCACGGCTCAACCTGGATTTCACCAAGGTCCGCTCACCGATCGACGGCCGGGTCAGCAATGCCCGCGTCACCGCCGGCAACCTGGTCACCCGTAGCGACGTGCTGACCAGCGTGGTCTCGGTCAATCCGGTCTACGTCTATTTCGACGTGGATGAGCACACTTGGCTGAAGCTCGATCACCTGCGCACCAAGGCCAGCCAGGCCGGCGGCGACGCGCGGATCGAAGCCACCATGGGTCTGGCCGACGAATCCGGGCACCCGCATGTCGGCCGCCTCGACTTCGTCGACAACCAGCTGCAAACGGGCTCGGGGACGATGCGCCTGCGCGCCGTGTTCGACAATGCCAACGGCTTGTACACGCCGGGGCTGTATGCCCGCGTGCAGCTGGAGAGTGGCCAGGCTCGTCCGCGCCTGCTGGTCGATGATCGCGCGATCGGTACCGACCTGGGCAACCAGTTTGTCTATGTCGTCGACAAGCAGCACAAGGTGGAATATCGAAAGGTCGACACCGGCCCGCTGTTCCACGGCTTGCGCGTGATCAACAGCGGGCTGAAGCCGAACGACGTGGTGATCGTCAATGGTTTGCAGCGCGTGCGCCCGGGCGCCGTGGTGAACCCGAAGTCCGTCGCCATGACGGCGCGCCTTGACCCAGGCGACAAGGCGCTGGTCGAACGCGGCGATGCGCCGGACGCCGATTCACGTACCGCGCAAGCGGGCACGGCGAACGCAAAAACGCCACAAGGTTGAACACGTACTCCCTCCCCTGCGTGCAGCAAGGGAGGGTTGGGGAGGGGTGAAGCCCTCCAGCGAATCGCGAAGCAAAGCAAGAGCGTTACCCCCTCACCTGAAGGATTCCCTTCGGTCACCAACCTCCCCCTGCGACCGAAGGAAGTCCCTTTGGGAAAAGCAGGCGGAGGAGCAAAGAAAGAGCGAAGCCAGCAAAGGCTTTGTCGAGGATTCACTGCATGAAAAACATAGCCCAGTTCTTTGTTGATCGACCGATCATGGCGGCGGTGCTGTCACTGCTGTTCGTGATCACCGGCACGCTGGCGGTCTTCCAGCTGCCGATCAGCGAATACCCCGAGGTAGTACCGCCCACGGTGGTGGTGCGCGCGGCCTATCCCGGCGCCAACCCCAAGGTGATTGCCGAAACCGTCGCCACGCCGCTGGAAGAACAGATCAACGGCGTCGAGGGCATGCTTTATACCTCGTCGCAGGCGACCAGCGATGGCGCGATGACGCTGACCGTGACGTTCGCGCTCGGCACCGATCTCAACACCGCCCAGGTCGACGTGCAGAATCGCGTGGCGCAGGCGTTGCCCAAGCTGCCCGAAGAAGTGCAGCGCCTCGGCGTCACCACCAAGAAAAGCTCGCCCGACCTGACCATGGTCGTGCATCTGACTTCGCCCGATCAGCGCTACGACATGCTGTACTTGTCCAATTACGCACGCCTGCACGTCAAGGATCAACTGGGCCGCCTCGACGGCGTCGGTGACGTGCAGATTTTCGGCGCTGGCGAATACTCGATGCGCGTGTGGCTGGATCCGCAGAAGATGGCGCAGCGCTCGCTGACCACCGGCGACGTGATCGATGCGATCCGCGAGCAGAACGTGCAGGTTGCCGCTGGATCGTTGAACGCACCACCGGGCCCAAGCGGCTCGGCGTTCCAGCTCAACATCAATACCCGCGGTCGGCTGGTCACCAAGGATGATTTCGACCGCATCATCGTGCGCACCGATGCCAACGGTGGCGTCATTCACCTCGATGATGTCGCCCGGGTCGAACTGGGCTCGGACAGCTACGCGCTACGTAGCCTGCTCGACAACAAGCCAGCGGTGGCGTTGCCGATCTTTGCGCGACCGGGCTCCAACGCGATCCAGATTTCCAACGAAGTGCGCAGCAAGATGGCGCAGCTGAAGAAGGAATTCCCGCAGGGTGTCGATTACTCGATCGTCTACGATCCGACCGTGTTCGTGCGCGGTTCGATCGAGGCGGTGGTGCACACACTGCTGGAAGCGATCCTGCTGGTGGTGCTGGTGGTAATCCTGTTCCTGCAGACCTGGCGCGCCTCGATCATTCCGCTGGTGGCGGTGCCGGTGTCGCTGATCGGCACGTTCGCGGTGATGTACCTGGCGGGGTTCTCGCTGAACGCACTGAGTCTGTTCGGACTGGTGCTGGCGATCGGCATCGTGGTCGATGATGCCATCGTGGTGGTGGAAAACGTCGAGCGGCATATCGAGCTGGGACAAACGCCGCGGGAAGCTACCCGAAAAGCGATGCACGAGGTGACCGGGCCGATCGTGGCCACCGCGCTGGTGCTGTGCGCGGTGTTCATCCCGACCGCCTTCGTCAGCGGCCTGACCGGCCAGTTCTACCGCCAGTTCGCATTGACGATTGCCATCTCCACCGTGATTTCGGCGTTCAACTCGCTGACCCTGAGCCCGGCATTGGCTGCCGTGCTGCTGAAAGGACGCGATGCGCCAAAGGATCGCCTGACATTGTGGATGGACCGCGCCTTCGGCTGGCTGTTCCGGCCGTTCAACCGGCTGTTCCATCGTGGTTCGGAACGCTATGTCGGCGGCGTGAAGCGGGTGCTGGGCAAGGGCCCGATCGCGCTGCTGATCTTTGCCGGCTTGATCGGACTGACCTGGTTCGGCTTCGCCCACGTGCCGACCGGTTTCGTGCCAGTGCAGGACAAGCAATATCTGGTCGCGTTCGCGCAGCTGCCCGACGCCGCCTCGCTCGATCGGTCCGAAGACGTGATCAAACGCATGAGTGCGATCGCCCTGAAGCAACCGGGCGTGGAGCATGCGATCGCGTTCCCCGGCCTGTCGATCAACGGTTTCACCAACTCCAGCAACTCCGGCATCGTGTTTGTTTCGCTGAAGCCGTTCGAGGAGCGGCGTGATGCCTCGTTGTCGGCCGGCGCGATTGCCGGGGCGCTGAACCAGAAGTTCGGTGCGATCCAGGACGCCTACATCGCCGTGTTTCCGCCACCGCCGGTGATGGGACTGGGCACGATCGGTGGGTTCCGCATGCAGCTGGAGGACCGCAGCGATCGCGGCTTCGATGAGCTGTACAAGCAGACCCAGAAACTGATCGCCGCCAGCCGCAAGGACCCGGCCCTGGCCGGCCTGTTCTCCAGTTTCCAGGTCGCCGTGCCGCAGGTGGACGCCGACATCGACCGCGAAAAAGCCAAGGTTGTAGGCGTGAACCTGGCCGATGTTTACCAGACCATGCAGGCCTACATGGGCTCGGTCTACGTCAACGACTTCAACCGTTTCGGTCGCACCTATCACGTCAATGTCTCCGGTGACCCGGCGTTCCGACATTCACCACAGGACATCCTGGCGCTGAAGACCCGCAACGCACAGGGTCAAATGGTGCCACTGGGTTCGTTTGTCACCGTGAAACAAGGCGCGGGACCGGATCGCGTGCAGCATTACAACGGTTACCCCACCGCGGAAATCAACGGCGGCCCGGCTCCCGGTTTCAGCTCGGGCCAGGCTCAGGCAGCGATGGAGAAACTAGCCAAGGACACCCTGCCCAACGGCATCAGCTTCGAGTGGACCGAGCTGACCTACCAGCAGATCCTCGCCGGTAATACCGCGATCCTGGTGTTCCCCTTGTGCGTGCTGCTGGTGTTCCTGGTGCTGTCGTCGTTGTACGAGAGCTGGTCGCTGCCGCTGGCGGTGATCCTGATCGTGCCGATGGTGCTGCTGTCCGCGATTGCCGGCGTATGGCTGAGCGGAGGCGACAACAACATCTTTACCCAGATCGGATTGATCGTGTTGGTCGGGCTGGCGTGCAAGAACGCGATCCTGATCGTCGAGTTCGCCCGCGAACGTCAGCATGAAGGCATGAGCCGTCATGAGGCGGTGCTGGAAGCGGCGAAGCTGCGACTGCGCCCGATCCTGATGACCTCATTCGCCTTCATCATGGGCGTGGTGCCGCTGGTGACCTCGCACGGCGCCGGTGCCGAGATGCGCCATGCGATGGGCGTGGCGGTGTTCTCCGGCATGCTCGGAGTGACCGTCTTCGGCCTGATCTACACACCGCTGTTCTATGTCGTCATTCGTGCAATGGTGGAACGTCGCGAGGCGCGTGCGGCGGCCCGCGCCGCTGCCCACGCGCAGCCAGCGTTGGAGAACCACTGATGAAAACCTTGCTCAAGCTCGCCGCGCTCAGCGCGGCCGTGATCCTCGCCGGCTGCGCCAGCGTGGGACCGGACTATCACCCGCAGAAAATCGCCGCACCACAGTTGCAGGGGCTGGATGCCACGCAGGAAAACAGCGCGCAATTCCAGGCTGCGTGGTGGCAGCAGTTCAACGATCCCACGCTGGACGCGCTGATCCAGCGCGCTGTCGCCAACAACCTCGACTTGCGCGTCGCGGTGGCTCGCCTGCACGCGTCGCGGGCCTTGCTCAGCGGCGCCCGCTCCGATC
>JALYXN010000109.1 GCA_030947085.1 Pseudomonadota bacterium
GCCGAGCACGGCCACCACGCCGCCGGTCATGTATTCGCAGCAGTGGTCGCCGGCGCCCTCGATCACCGCCAGCGCGCCGGAATTGCGTACGCCGAAGCGTTCACCGGCACGGCCGGCCGCGAACAGCTCGCCGCCGGTGGCGCCGTACAGGCAGGTGTTGCCGATGATCGACGCGTCCTGACTGGCGAACGGCGACTCCGCGGGCGGGCGCACGATCAGGCGGCCACCGGTCATGCCCTTGCCGACGCCATCGTTCGCTTCGCCGGTCAGATCGATATGCACACCGCCGGTGTTCCATGCGCCCAGACTCTGACCCGCGGCGCCGTCGAGTTCCAGGGTAATTGGCTTGATCATGCCGTGGTCGCCCCAGCGACGCGCCACATCACCGGACAGGCGTGCGCCAATGGCACGGTCGATGTTGGTGATCGCGTATCGCAAGTCACCGCCGCTGCCGAGCTCGACCAGCGGAGCGGCGTCGGCGGAAATGCGCGTGGCCAGCGCCGCCTCGTCGCGCATCGGATTGCGTGCGAAGGTACAGGCTGTATCCACATCGGTGCCCAGGCCATCACTGGCGATCAGTCGCGACAAATCGAGTTCGCGCTGCACGATGGTGGTGCCCTCCATCTGACTGAGTAGATCGGTGCGGCCGACCAGTTCGCCCAGGCTTCGCACACCCAGCCGCGCCAGATGCGTGCGCACGTCCTGCGCGACGAAGCGGAAATAATTCATCACCATTTCCGGCAGGCCGATGAAGTGATCCCTGCGCAGGATCTCGTTCTGGGTGGCAACACCGGTGGCGCAATTGTTGAGGTGGCAGATACGCAGGTACTTGCAGCCCAGCGCCACCATCGGCCCGGTACCAAAGCCGAAGCTCTCCGCGCCGAGCATCGCCGCCTTGATCACGTCCAGTCCCGTCTTCAGGCCGCCATCGGTCTGCAGCCGCACGCGCCCGCGCAAGCCATTGCGCCGCAGCGTCTGCTGCGTTTCGGCAACGCCCAGTTCCCACGGCGTACCGGCGTACTTGATCGAGGTCAGTGGACTGGCACCGGTGCCGCCATCGTGGCCGGACACGGTAATCAGATCCGCGCCGGCCTTGACCACACCGGCAGCGACCGTGCCGACGCCAGCGTGCGAGACCAGCTTCACCGAAATCAGCGCGGCGGGGTTCACTTCCTTCAGATCGTGAATCAGCTGCGCCAGGTCCTCGATCGAATAGATGTCGTGATGCGGTGGCGGCGAGATCAGGCCGATGCCGGGCTTGGCGTAGCGCAGGCGCGCAATGGTCGCATCCACCTTGTGCCCAGGTAGCTGGCCACCCTCGCCAGGCTTGGCACCCTGAGCGATCTTGATCTGCAGCACGTCGGCGTTGATCAGATAGGTCGCGGTGACGCCGAACCGGCCCGAGGCGACCTGTTTGATCTTGGACATTTTCTCGGTGCCGTAGCGGGCCGGATCCTCACCGCCCTCGCCCGAATTGCTGCGACCGCCCAGGCGGTTCATCGCGATCGCCAGCGCCTCATGCGCCTCCGGCGACAGCGCGCCTAGCGACATGCCGGCGGAATCGAATCGTTTGAAGATCGCCTCGATCGGCTCGACCTCCTCCAGTGCAACGGGCTCGCCGGCGGCACTGGGCAGCAGCAGGTCACGCAGCGCCGAGGGCGGTCGCTCGTCGACGTGCTGGGCGTAGCGGCGATAATCGTCCATTGAGCCGGTCCGCACGGCCTTCTGCAACGTGTCGATCACGTCGGGGTTGTACATGTGATATTCGCCGCCGTGGACGAATTTGTAGATGCCGCCGGCACGCAGCGGTTGCGCCTCGTTCCAGGCTTCGGCGGCGAGCATGCGTTGATCGTGTTCGAGATCGGTAAAACCGGCGCCACCGACGCGCGATGGCGTGCCCGCAAAACACAGCTCCACCACCGCCGTCGACAGGCCGATGATTTCGAACAGTTGCGCGCCGCGATAGCCGGCAATGGTCGAGATGCCCATCTTGGACATGATCTTCAGCAGCCCTTTGCGAATACCGCGCCGGTAGCTTCGACCGATCTCGCGCGGGGTGCCGTCGCCGCGCTTGAGATGGCCGTCGCGCCCCAGCTCGAACAGGCTCTGGTAGGCCAGCCACGGGTAGATAGCGGTGGCGCCGAAACCGATCAGGCAGGCGAACTGATGCGCGTCGCGCGCCGTGGCGGTCTCCACCAGGATGTTGCACTGGCAGCGCAGGCCGCTTTCGATCAGGTGCGAATGGATTGCACCCACCGCCAGCAGGG
>JALYXN010000547.1 GCA_030947085.1 Pseudomonadota bacterium
CACCGAGCTGCAGCAGTGCCTGCTCAATCTCTGCCTCAATGCCATTCAGGCCATGCCGGACGGAGGCGATCTGCGGGTCGAGACGTCGCAGGTGCCATTGTCCGAGGATTTTTTCTTGCCACCGGAAGAGCCCCGGCAGGGGCGTTACCTCAGGATCAGCGTGATCGACAGCGGTCCTGGCATGGACCAGGCCGTGCTGGAGCGCTTGTTCGAGCCCTTCTTCACGACCAAGGAAACCGGTACCGGACTGGGGCTGCTCTCTTGCCAACGTATCATCAGCAGCCACGGCGGCGTGATGCGTGTTGACAGCAAGCCCGATCATGGCACCCGCTTCGACCTGTACGTACCGCTGGACGAACCGGTGGAGGAACGTTCCGAGTCCGATGACCTGAATACCCTGGAGGGTTCCGCCGAGCGGGTGCTGGTGGTGGTGGAAGAGGCTGCTCAACTAACCCTGCTGACGGACACCCTGGACGCTTACGGCTATCAGGCGCATCCAAGCCAGAGCGGTATGGCGGCGCTGCAGTGGATAGAAGCCGGTGGGCTGCCCGACCTGGTCATACTGGATGCCGACATGAACCTGATGACCGGCGTTCGCACGCTCGCGGCGTTGATCGAACACGGCTACAAAGGTGGCGTCATCCTGCTTGCGCGCCCCGGCGAGCCGCCGGATCTGCATGAGCTTCCGCCACTGGACCATCTCTATCTGGTAGAGAAACCACTCGCCACGCCGAATCTGCTGCGTATTCTGCGCCAGGCGGTCGAAGCGACCGCGGACCAGCAGCCGCAGGATTGATCCGCTACTGGTGCGCGGGGAGCCCGCACCTGGCGAGCATCCGCCTTCAGTCGATGCCGAGCTTTTTCAGCTTGTATCGCAGGGCGCGGAAAGTGATGCCGAGTTTTCTGGCGGCCGCCGTCTTGTTGTAGCGTGATTCCTCCAGCGCCTTGACGATGGCCGTGCGTTCCAGATTGCTGATGTAGTCGTCCAGGCCGCCGTCCGTCGCGTCTGCCTTGGCCGGCGCAGCGGTCTTGCCAGCCAGCGCCAGTGCCTCGCTGCCCGGTCGAGCACCGCGCTCCGGCAGCATCAGGTCATCGGCCTCGATGCTGCTGCCCTCGCACATCGCCATCGCGCGCTCCAGGATGTTCTCCAGCTCACGAACGTTGCCAGGGAAATCATAGGTGTCCAGCGCCTGGCGAGCCGCCGTCGACAGCTGGCCGACGTCGTCCCCGCTTTTGCCGGCAAGCCCCTGCAGGATGAATCGGGACAGCTGCGGCACATCACCGCGCCGGTCGCGCAGTGGCGGCACGCGCAGCTCGATCACGTTGATGCGGTAGAACAGATCCTGGCGAAACTGTCCCTGCTCCACCAAGTGGCCGAGATTCTTGTGGGTAGCGGAGAGGATGCGCACATCCACCGGGATCTCGTCGCGGCCACCGATCGGACGGACGGCCTTTTCCTGGATGGCGCGCAGCAGCTTGACCTGCATGTGCAGCGGCAGTTCGGCGACTTCGTCGAGGAACAAGGTGCCACCCTGAGCGGCCTGGAACAGCCCTTCCTTGTCCGCACCGGCGCCGGTGAAACTGCCCTTGCGATGGCCGAAGAACTCGCTTTCCATCAGTTCTGACGGAATCGCCCCGCAGTTGACGGGTACGAAGGGGCCGCTGGCGCGAGGGCCTTGTTCGTGGATCAACCGTGCAACCAGTTCCTTGCCGACCCCCGATTCGCCAGCGATATAGACCGGCGCCTGGTTGCGTGCCAGCTTGGTGATGGTGGCGCGTACCTGCTGCATGGCCGGCGAATCACCGATCAGGCGGCTGCCCGAGTCTGCCGTTTCAGCGGCGGCTCCGCCGTTGCGCTTTTCCTCGGCCAGTCGCAATGCGGTGCGCACCAAACCGCGCAGCATCTGGATGTCGACCGGCTTGGAAACGAAGTCGAAGGCACCGGCCTTGAGCGCATTGACCGCTGCATCGACGTTGCCATACGCGGTGATCATTGCGACGGGGGTGTCCGGACACGTTTCGGCAATCAGTTCGATCAGTTCCTGACCGCTGCCGTCAGGCAATCGCATGTCGGTGAAGCAGAGGTCGTAGGTGCGCTCGGCCAGCGCTTTCCGCGCTTCGCTCACGGTGCCTACGGCGTCGACCTGAAGGTCCATTCGGCCCAGCGTGATGGTCAGCAGCTCACGGATGTCACGCTCATCGTCGATGACCAAAACGG
>JALYXN010000155.1 GCA_030947085.1 Pseudomonadota bacterium
AAGCAGGTCATCGATGAAGCTGTCGGGAATGAGGCCGCGCATAAGCGGTCTAGTTTAGTCGGTTGCCGCCGCTGAGGTTCGCTGAAATGGCGTTGACTTCGGTCGATATCTGGCAAGGCCGCGGCAACGCTTGCGGCGCCTTGCTTTCAACGGCCGCAACCAACGATGTGGTGGCGATTGTGCCGCCGATTCACGGCTCCGGTCCGAATGGCACCTACTTAAGCTCGTCATCCCCGCGAAAGCGGGGATCCAGCGGCTTCGATGGTCCGGCAACGTCCGAAGTCCCTGGATTCCTGCGAGACCCGCTTCGCTGTTGTAAAGCGCCTCGCAGGAATGACAACGCATGAGGCTTTTACGCTCATTGCAAGTAAGCGTCACTCGGATCCGGTCAGGAATTCCCGAGGGCATTGCGCGGTTGGTTAGCGCCCGCGGCACGTCGGTGGGGTCGTTCTGCTCGCGCGGCCAACTGAAAGGCGGACGCGCGGTGATGCGTTGGAGTGATAACCGCCTATCGGAAAAGCCCGGTCGCTTTAATCAGCGGCCGGGCTTCCAGGCTATCGGCGAGCACCATTCACCCAGGGCAGAATACGGTAGCGTGTCTCCGCCGCGCCGCTTGCATGAATGCGCAGGTTGCTCTGGTCAGAGCACGAAGTGGAAGACACCGAACACCGCCAGCAGGGCCAGCAGGAACAGGATCACGAAGCACACAAACAGGATCTTGGCGATCGTTGCGGTAGCGCCCGAAACGCCGCCGAAGCCCATCCAGCCGGAAAGCAACGAGATGATGGCAAAGATGATGGCCCACTTCAGCATGAGTTTCTCCGTATCGATAAAGGTCCGCGCGGCGACAGGCCTGCGGCTGGTGAGCAAATTTTACCCGGTACACGTGAAGTGGATGCATCGCGCGCGGTTGTCATGTGTCGTCTCGCTGGGCAAGCTGCGCATCCACCTGGGTAAAAAAGAGCGTCGGCATGGTGATCACTGCGGTAATGATGCACAAACAGCGGCCTTGGTGCGCGCGTTCGAACACGCCGGTGCGACCAGCGTCGCCCAGGCGCGGAGCAATTAGGGCTGCAGCCGGGCATGGCCTGGTACCGGCTGGTGGCGCACGCGGTACTGCACTGCCCTGACCAGGGACGCTACTTTCTGGATGTCGAAAACTGGCAACGCCTGCGACAGCGTCGGCTGACGCTGACGGTTGTCGCGGTACTGTCGGGCTGCCTGGGCCTGATCTTGCTGCTGACCCGATCGGGCTAAATGCTCAGCCGGCCAGTTTCGTCTTGATCATGCCCGAGACCACGGCCATGTCGGCGCGGCCGGCGGCCTTTGCCTTCACCGCCGCCACCACCTTGCCCATGTCGCGCGCCGAGCTGGCGCCAGTCTCGCTGATGGCCGCGTTCACCAGCACCTCGATCTCTGCGTCGTCCAGCTTGGTGGGCAGGTAGGTTTCGATCACCTGCATTTCCGAGCGTTCGATCGACGACAGATCGTCCCGCCCGGCGGCATCGAACTGACTGACCGAATCCCGCCGCTGCTTGAGCATCTTCTCCAGCGCGGCAAGGATCTGGGTGTCGTCCAGCTCGATGCGCTCATCCACTTCGCGCTGCTTGATCGCGGCCAGCATCAACCGGATCACGCCCAGGCGATGCTTTTCGCCAGCGCGCATGGCGTTCTTCATGTCTTCGGTGAGCTGCTGCTTGAGGGTCATGGCGGGGCCTTTGGAGTGGAGACTCGGTAATCGGAAAAGTCATTTTACGGATACGACAAGGCCGGCGTTGTCACAGGGACAACACCGGCTAGATCGAATCTGCTGTGCTTGCGGTGGCTGCGAGAACCCGCGCCTACCGTGTTTCCCCTGGACGCAGCGAACACCGCTGCATGATTCGCCAGGCGGCGAATCGGGCAAACTCAGTACAGGCGGACTTTGCGCGACACGTCACGCGACAGACGACGCAGATGACGCTTGACGGCGGCAGCGCGCTTGCGCTTGCGCTCCTGCGTCGGCTTTTCGTAGAACTCACGCTTGCGCGTTTCAGCCAGGACGCCGGCCTTTTCGCAGGTACGCTTGAAACGACGCAGTGCGATCTCGAACGGCTCGTTCTCGCGAACTTTTACGTTGGGCATGGAAACTCCGGGTGGTAATCTTCCCGCGGATACGGGAACTATGAATATGGTGAGCCGGGAATTATACCGTGGATAACGCAAAATTTTCAAAGCCCCCGAACAAACCGATTCTGGGTATCGAAACCTCCTGCGACGAGACCGGCGTGGCGCTGCTGCGCTGGGAGCCGGAGGCGCCCGGCAGCGGTCTTCTTTCCCATACGCTCTACAGCCAGATCAAACTGCATGCCGACTACGGTGGCGTGGTGCCGGAACTGGCCAGCCGCGATCACGTGCGCAAGCTGCTGCCGCTGATTCGCGAGGCGCTGGCCGAGGCCGGCATGACGGTCAAGGATCTGGGCGGCGTGGCGTATACGGCGGGCCCAGGGCTAGTCGGTGCCTTGCTGGTGGGTGCGTCCGCTGGCCGGGCACTGGCCTGGGCGCTGGGGGTGCCGGCGATTGGCGTGCATCACATGGAGGGGCACCTGCTGGCGCCGTTGCTGGAAGAAAACCCGCCCGAGGCGCCCTTCGTGGCCTTGCTGGTGTCCGGTGGCCACTCGATGCTGGTCGAGGTCAAGGCGATTGGCACCTATGCCATTCTCGGCGACACCCTGGATGACGCCGCCGGCGAGGCGTTCGACAAGACCGCGAAGATGATGGGGCTGCCTTATCCTGGCGGCCCGGCGCTGGCCAGACTGGCCGAGCAGGGTCGCGCCGGCGCGTTCCATTTCTCGCGGCCGATGACCAACCGGCCCGGACTGGATTTCAGCTTTTCGGGTCTGAAGACGCAGGTGTTGCTGGCCTGGCAGAAGTCCGACCAGAGCGACCAGACCCGCGCCGACATCGCCAGGGCGTTCGAGGAAGCCATCGTCGACACGCTGATCATCAAGTGCCGTCGTGCGCTGGAGGCCAGTGGAACGAAGCGGCTGGTGATTGCCGGCGGTGTCGGTGCGAATCGACGGCTGCGCAGCGAACTGGCGGCCGCCGGGGCGAAGGATGGATTCCAGACGTATTTTCCGCGGCTGGATTTCTGTACCGACAACGGCGCCATGATCGCCCTGGCCGGGGCGATCCGGCTGGCCGCCGGTCAGCATCAGGACGCCTCGGTGCAGGTCCATCCGCGCTGGGATCTGCAAAGCCTGCCCGCGGTCTGACCACGCTTTTGTGGGAGCG
>JALYXN010000159.1 GCA_030947085.1 Pseudomonadota bacterium
AAGCGAAGCCGTCGGTGTGTCCGGCGATCAGTTGCGGATAGACGTCGAGAAAGCGATGCAGCCGTCGGCCGGCCTGATCACGATCGCCGATCACGATCAACGCGCCGTCACCGGTGTTGATGCTCCAGCTGCCGCGCTCGGTCAGCGCCACACCGCTGACCTTCAAATGAGTGCCGGCAAACGCCTTGCGGGTTTCGGCATAAAAGCTCACCACTTCGGCCAGACGCGCGTCCGGTCCGCGCAGATCCGGCAAAAGCCTGGTGTCGACGGCACCGGGTGCGTTGAATACCTGTCCCTGGCGGCTGATCAGCTGCTTTTCGTTCCAGCGCGCAAACGGTTGACGCTCGTAGATGCGCAACTGCAAGGTGTTCGGCCAGCGCTTGCGTGCCTCGGCCGACTCCACCCACGGCAGCGCGGCCACCGCCTGCTGCACGGCGTCGAGATCCAGTGCGAAGAAGCCCTTGCCCACACGGGGTAACACCGCGGCGCGAATATCCGCCGCGCTGACATGCTGGAATTCCGCCTGCACCGTCAACTGGGTCACCGGCCAGCGGTTGGCGGCAAACCACCCGCGCAACACGCCGACAATCGGCAACGCGACCAGCGCGATCGCCAGACACCAGGCAACGAGGCGGACGGCTCCCTTCACTGGTCATCTCCGCTCAAACTGGTCTCAAGCACGCGCCAGCAAAGCTCTTCGTAATCGATGCCGGCGGCAGCTGCCGCCTTGGGCACCAGCGAATGCGAGGTCATGCCCGGTGCGGTATTCACTTCCAGCAACCAGTTGCGGCCATTGCGGTCACGCATCACGTCGACCCGACCCCAACCCGAGCAACCCAGTGCATCGAAGGCCGCCAGCGACAAGGCATCCAACTCGTCGGCCGCCGCGCCGGACAGTCCGGGACAGATGTATTGCGTATCGTCGGCGACGTATTTGGCGTCGTAGTCGTAGAACTCAGCCTTGGGCACGATATGGATGCTGGGCAATATCTGTCGGCCGAGCACGGCAACCGTAAGCTCGTCGCCCTCGATCAGGGTTTCCATCAACAGGTCACCCGGGTACCGCGCCGCCAGTTCCACCGCAGCGTCCAGATCCTTTTCCGCAAAGACCCGCGTCACGCCGACACTGGAGCCTTCGCTGGCCGGCTTCACGATCAACGGAAAGCCCAGGCGTCGTGCTGCTTCGTGCACATTCGACCCGCGCGGCAACGGTGCGAAGGTCGGCGTCGACAGTCCCAGCGACTGCCACACGCGTTTGGAACGGGTCTTGTCCATCGACAGCGCCGAGCCCAGTACGCCGGAGCCGGTGTAGGGCACATGCAACGATTCCAGCGCCCCCTGCAGCACGCCGTCTTCGCCGCCACCGTTCTGGCCATGAAGGATGTTGAACACGCGCGCAAAGTGTCCGGCGCGCAAAGCATCGAGCAAGGCGGGAATGCCGTCGATGGCGTGGGCATCGATCCCCCGCGCCTGCAGCGCGGCCAGAACGTTGCGCCCGGAGTCGAGCGACACCGCGCGTTCGGCCGAGCTGCCACCCATCACCACGGCGACGCGGCCGAACCCGGCCGGGTCGCTGATCCTGTTCATGCTGCGCTCGCTATTCACTTGACCGTCCTCAGGTGGCCGACCTGCGCCAGATCGACGGCCGTCGAGCCGATGTCGCCCGCACCCAGCAGCAGCAGCAGGTCGCCGTCTTCCAGCAAGCTCGGCAAGGCCTCCCTGAAATCGCGCGGATGCGCCACCAGCACCGGATTGACCTTGCCGCGAGCGCGCACGGCACCAGCCAGCGCCTTGCCGTCGGCGCCGGCAATCGGCGCCTCGCCGGCGGGATAGACCTCGGCCAGCACCAGCACGTCGACATCCGCCAGCACGTTGGCGAAATCGTCCAGCAGATCGCGGGTACGGCTGTAGCGGTGCGGCTGGAAACCGACCACCAGACGGCGGTTCGGCCAGCCACCGCGGACGGCGTCGAACACCGCGGCCAGTTCGCGCGGGTGATGTCCGTAGTCGTCCACCAGTAGCACGCTGCCCTGGTCGAGTGCGATGTCACCGCGGCGATGGAAACGACGACCCACGCCCTCGAAATTCTTCAGCGCATGCGCCATGGCGGCGGGCTCGACGCCAAGCTGCCAGCCGATGGTGACCGCTGCCAGCGCGTTTAATACATTGTGCCGACCGGGCAGATTCAGCGTCATCGGCACGGTCTGGTCGTGGCCCGGCAACTGCAGGTCGAAATGCATCTCGAAGCCGTTCTGGGTCAGATTCAGCGCGCGTACGTCGGCG
>JALYXN010000170.1 GCA_030947085.1 Pseudomonadota bacterium
CATCGCGGCTGAAGCCGCTCCTACAACTGCTATTCGCCGTCCTGTTTGCTTTCACCGCTCTGGCGCACGCGCAGGCCATCGAACCGATGCCCTTCGCCAACCACGCGCAGGAGCTGCGTTTTCAGCACCTCACCGGGGAGCTGCGTTGCCCGATGTGCCAGAACGAGACACTGGCCGATTCCAACGCCCCGATCGCACGTGACCTGCGCAACCAGATCTTCAGGATGATGCAGCAGGGCAAAAGCGACGACGAGATCAAGCACTATCTGGTCGATCGCTATTCCAATTATGTCCTCTACGATCCACCGCTGACTGGCGGCACCTGGCTGCTCTGGTTCGGGCCTCTGCTGATCCTGCTGGCGGGCGCTGGCGTGGTGCTAGGAGCGTTGCGCAAGCGACAACCCAACGGCACCGGCACCACGGACTCATCCATGGACAATGTGCCAACCGACCACGGGGACGACTGGTGAAAATCGCTTTCTTTATCACCGCCGCCGTGATGCTCGCGGCGGCCCTCGCGCTCGTTCTGATACCACTGATTCGTCAGGGTCGCCGATCAGGGCGTGGCGGCAGCATCTTCGCGCTTGTTCTCGCCATGGCGTTTGTATTGCCGGTCAGTGCCGGCGGCCTGTATCTGCTGATCGGCACGCCGGCGGCATTGAATGGCGTTGCCGCCCGATCTGCCCCGCCCATGAGCATGGACCAGGCGATCAGCGAACTGAGCACGCATCTGGCCGAACAACCGGATGACGCGAAAGGCTGGATGCTGCTGGCCCAGACCCGCACGATGCAACGCGAACCGCAAGCCGCTCGCGATGCCTATGATCGCGCGTTGAAACTCGAGCCCAACAACGCTGAAGCGATGATCGGCTGGGCCGAGAGTGATTCGATGCTCAGCGACCAGCATCTGATCGATGGACGCGCGCTGGCACTACTCAAGCGTGCGGTACTGCTGCACCCGGACAGCCAGCGCGGGCTCTGGTTGCTGGGCATCGGCAATTATCAGCATGGTAATTATGCCGACGCCGCCGCCATCTGGCGCCTGCTTCAGCCACAATTGGAGCCGGGCTCGGCTGTGGCCCAGGCCGTCGCCGAACAGATCGTAAAGGCCGATGCCCGCGCAGGCGGGACGGCGGCGCCGGCGGTGACCACCTCAACGGCGGCTGCGCTGGAGGTCGACGTGACACTGTCGCCGTCGCTGCATAGCAAGCTGGCTCCGGGCGACACCTTGTTCGTCTATGCGCGTACTCCAACGGGTTCACCGATGCCGCTCGCCGTTGCCAGACTCGACGCCGCCACCCTGCCGGTCAAGGTCACCCTCGATGATGCGATGGCGATGACCCCGTCAATGAAATTGTCCTCGGTCAAACAGGTCTTTGTCGGTGCGCGGATCAGCCATGCAGGTCAGCCGGTCGCTCGACCCGGCGATCTGGAAGGCAACGCAGGCATCGTTCCGGTAGACAGCCAGTCGCCGATCAAGATCACCATCGACAAGGTGCACTGATGATGGATCAAGACGCCCGCCAGTATTTCAGTTTGCCCTCGCCGTTTCCGATGAAGCTCGGCGGCGAGCTGCACGGCGCGCGGATCGCGTATGAGACCTGGGGCGAATTGAACGCCGCACGCGACAACGCCGTGCTGGTGCTGACCGGTCTGTCGCCCAGCGCGCACATGACCTCGAGCGCCGTCGATCCCGCTGACGGCTGGTGGGAAGCGATGGCGGGCCCGGGCAAGGCGATCGACACCTCGCGCTGGTTCGTGATCTGCGTCAACTCGCTGGGCAGCGACAAGGGTTCCACCTGCCCCACGTCGATCGATCCGGCCACCGGCTCGCCCTACCGGCTGAATTTTCCGCAACTGGCGCTGGAAGACGTTGCCAACGCGGCGCACGCCGTGGCCAGCGATCATTTCGGCATTACACGCCTGGCCTGCCTGATCGGCTGCTCGATGGGCGGCATGAGCGCACTGGCGTACATGGTGCTGCATCCCGGCAGCGTGCGCGCCCACATCAGTGTCGACACGGCGCCGCAGGCGCAGCCGTTCGCCATCGCCATTCGTTCGTTGCAGCGTGAAGCGATCCGGCTGGATCCGCAATTCAACGATGGCGAGTACGACATCCACATGGCGACCGGTGGCACCTACCCCGACACGGGCATGAGCATCGCGCGCAAGCTCGGCGTGATCACTTACCGTTCGGCGATGGAGTGGAACGGACGCTTCGCGCGCATCCGGCTCGATCCCGACCAGCGAGACGATGAGCCTTTCGGCCGCGAATTTCAGGTCGAGTCCTATCTCGAAGGCCATGCCCAACGCTTCGTGCGCAATTTCGACCCGAACAGCTATCTGTATCTGTCCCGCGCCAGCGACTGGTTCGACATCGCCGAGTATGGCGACGGCAGCGTGCTCGAAGGGCTCAAGAAAATCTGTATCGAACAGGCGATGGTGATCGGCGTCAGCACCGACATTTTATTCCCCCTGCAGCAGCAGGAGCAGATCGCCGAAGGTCTCGAGGCGGCCGGCGCCAGGGTCGAATTCGTGGCGCTGGACTCGCCCCAGGGCCACGATGCATTCCTGGTCGATATTGAAAACTACAGCCCGGCCATCGGCGGCTTTCTGAACCGGCTGGCGGCGTTATAACAGCGTCGCTGTTAGCATCACTGCCTTGTTGCACCCATTCTGAGAACAGCATGCTTACCCTGGATTTCCCTGGTAGCGGTGACCTGATCACGGCGATCGACGAGGCCGTGACCCAACCCACCACCCCCGAACTCACCGACCTCCTGCGCAGCAGCCTGTGCCGCTTGATTCGCGATCACGTCGTCACCCTTCCCGCATGCGTATTCGAAGCCCATCCGGAGCACTACGCCCGGCGTGAGCTTTATCGCAGCGAAGAGCATGGCTATTGCGTCGTCGCCATGACCTGGGGCCCGGGCCAGGGCACGCCGATCCACGACCACGACGGTATGTGGTGCGTCGAGGGCGTATGGAATGGCGCGCTGGAAATCGTCCAGTACGATCTGGTCGAGCACCAGGGTGAGCGCTACTGTTTCCAGCCCATCGGCTCGATCCAGGCCGGTACCGGCTCAGCCGGCAGCCTGATTCCGCCGCACGAATACCACAGCATTCGCAACCCCAGCGACAGCGCCGTCACCGTCAGCCTGCACATCTATTCGGGCCGGATGATGCGCTGCGCCGTGTTCCAGCCCTTACCGGAGGATCGCTGGTACGACCGCGACGTACGCACCCTGGGTCTCGACCGCGTGCACTGAACCCGGCATAATGCGCAACTCACATGCCGGTGTGGCGGAATGGTAGACGCGACGGATTCAAAATCCGTTTGTGGTGACACAGTGGAGGTTCGAGTCCTCTCACCGGTACCAGACATGAAAAAGCCCGCTTTTGCGGGCTTTTTCATGCGTGCCTACAGCTCACGCACCACCCGAAAGCCGACGCGGCCGCTGCGCACGTCGCCATTAGCGCCCTGCCGATAAGCCGAGTCGACCTGGTCCGGCGAGCTGCCCCAGGAACCGCCGCGGATGACATGCGCGCGACAGCCCGGATTGAGCCAGGCGCTGCCGTTGTCGGGGGCGCGCAGATAGCTGTCGTGCCAGCAGTCGGCGACCCACTCCGACACATTGCCGTTGATGTCGTACAGGCCGAACGGGTTCGGCGCAAAGCTCATCACCGGCGCGGGGCCCCAGAAACCGTCGCGGTAGCCTTTGAAGGCGTTGCTCCAGCGCCGCCCGCTGTGCGAACGGTCACCGGAGCCGGTGAGATTCTCGACGTTGCGCTTCGGTACCCCATCGCCCCACCAGTAGCGTCCGGTGGTGCCGCCACGCAGCGCGTATTCGAATTCGGCTTCGCTGGGCAGACGATAGGTCTTGCCGGTGCGCTGGCGGAGCCAGGCGGCGTAGGCGGCGGCGTCATTCCAGGAGATGTTCACCACCGGCAAGTTGCCGTCGGCCTTATGGCCGGCGTAATCGTCCTGCCAGTCGGCGCTGGAATCATCGCGCAGTGCGCCGCTGCGCTCGTCGTAGACACTGGATCCACCGAGCTTGACTGAATCAGGCGAGTAGCCGCTGGCGCGGACAAATTCGCGAAACTGGGCTACGGTGATCGCCGAGTGGGCCATCGCGAAGCCCTGGCTGATGGTGACCTGGTGCCGTGGCATCGCCGCCTCGAGAGGGTCTTTTGCGTCATCGGCCATCCCCATCGAAAAATGTCCGGTCGGTATGACCACCATGGCCGGCGTCTTGCCCGGCATGTCGACATACCCATCGGTGAAGACCTGACCCGGGTTGTAGTTGGCGTACAGGCGGGCGTTGATCAGCCGCTTGTCGAACTCCGCCAGACCGGAAAGCCCTGAATCCATCGCGTGCGCCTCGGCCGCCAGCTTCTGCGCCAAGGCGACCTTGCCGCCATCCAGTGCGGAACGTGCCTGGGCCAGCACGCCATCGGCCCGCTGCTTGCGCATGTCGTCGATGCGCGCCTGCACATCGATCATCTGCTGCGAGCCGGGCCGGATCGTCTGCGCCGTCGCCAGCTCCTTGTCCGCACCGGCGAAATCATTCTGCGCCACGGCCGTCAACGCGCGATCCAGCACCGCATGCTGCACCTGGAAGATGCCTTGCTCGGCGACCGCATTCTGCGGATCGAGCTTCTGCACCTCCCGATACATATCCAGCGCGCTCTCGCCTCGCGGCTGATCCACCTGTCCCTGCCCCAGCAATCGGGCCGCCGACGCCAGCATCGGGCGGACTTTTTCCAGGGTCTTGAGATTGACTTCGAGTCTCGCCACCTCTTCACCGGCGTTAGACAAGGATCGCAGGGCAACCAGCAGGTCTTCTGCCGCGTCCACATCACCTACGGCGATGTCCTGGTCGATCTCGGCCACGAGACGTGCGCGCACGTCGAACAGTCCCTGGGCGGCTTTGCGGCTGTCCTGCTTCAGTTTCAACGCCTGCTCGTACAACGATGCCGCGCTGTTCTCATCGCCAGCCAGCTGACCGGCATGCAAGGCCTTGTTCGCCCGCGCCAGCAATACCTGCACGGCAGGCGTATCGACGCTCAACTGCTGGGGCAGATCGGCATTCTTGCTGGTGCGCGCAGCAATGACGGCAGTCGGCGCCAGCGTCATCGGCGGACCGGCATTGAGTTCATTGATCGCCGCCGCCCGCGCGGGCGGGACCCCGGGCGCGGGCATGGCAACACCCAACGACATCGAACGGCGCGGCGCCTGGGTCGGGTCAACGTGAAAAAGACGCGGAAAAAAATGATAGGCGAGTGCGAAGCCCAGCACGATCACCCCCAGCGCTCCACCGAGAAAGCGCTGACGGCGAAGAGTGGCATTGCTCGGCATAGATGGGCGTCCTTGGTACGGCCTGTTATCGTGCTCAGCTCACCATAGGCACAAACCGCCGACAGGGCAATCCATGGCTCTGCATCTTTCAAGGAATATCGATGTCACTTCCCGAAACCGCTGTCGCCGACTGGATAGAAAGTCGTGACGCACTGCAGTCTTGGCTCGCGAGCCTACCCGCTGACGCAGCGATCGGACTGGACACGGAGTTCATGCGGCGCAACACCTTCTACCCCCAGCTGGCCTTGTTGCAACTGGGCTGGAATGGCCGCTATGCACTGATCGATCCACTGGCGTTCGACATCGGTGACAGCCTGCAGCCGACACTCGCAGCGGGACCTGCGGTGACCGTGATGCACAGTGCCAGCGAGGATCTGGAAACCCTTTCACCGCTGCTTCCCGATGGCCCGCATGTGCTGTTCGACACCCAGATCGCGGCCGCGTTTGTGGGCATGGGCTTGGGCATCAG
>JALYXN010000184.1 GCA_030947085.1 Pseudomonadota bacterium
ACGCCACCGGCGCGGGTTACAACGAGTTGCCGGTGGGTGCCAATGCTGTCGGTCTGGCGCGGGTCGGTGTTGTGCCCGGCCATGGCGGGCTGAACGCCCAGGCGATGTTGCTGCAGCCACGCAAGAGCTATGTGCTTTATGGCGTCGAGCCGCCGCATGATTTTGCCGATGGTGCAGCCGCACTCAAGGCGCTGGGTGCCGCGGAGCAGGTGGTGGCATTCAGCGCCTACGCCAGTGCAGCATTGCGCGAGGTGGCCGATGTGATCCTGCCGATCGCCTTGTTGCCCGAGAACGACGCAACGATGGTGAATGTCGACGGCCTGGCGCAGGGTATGAGTGCGGGCGCCAAGGCACCCGGTCAGGCGCGTCCGGGCTGGAAGGTGTTGCGTGCGTTGGGCGGTTTGTTGCAGCTCGCCGGTTTCGAGTTCGACGATCTGGCCGGTTTGCGTGACGGCATCGTCGAGCGATCAGTGACATCACGCGAAGGGCTGGCGAAACGTGCCCTGGTCGATGGCCTCACTCGGGTTGCGACGTGGCCCATCTATCGCAGCGATGCTGTGCTGCGCCGGTCCAAAGCATTGAACGCGCATCCGCTCAATCGTGCGGTGGCAATACGTATCCACGCCGACGACGCGCGCAAGCTCGATCTGACGGACGGCGGTGAGGCTCGCGTTGCGGACACCTTGCTGCCGGTCGTGATCGATCCGGCCGTACCGGCCGGCGCGGTCTGGATCGAGGCCGCCCAGGATCTCACTGCCACGCTGCCGCCCTACGGCGCGGCCATTACCTTGAGCAAGGCATAACCATGGCTGATCTCTTCATCAACCAGCTGTTGTGGCCGATCATCTACATCATGTGCATCGTGTTGCCGCTGATTATTTCGGTGGCGATGTTCGTGTATTGGGAGCGCAAGGTCATTGGCTGGATGCACGTGCGCCTGGGGCCGAACAAGATCGGTCCATTCGGCATGCTGCAGGCCTTCGCCGATGTAGTGAAGCTACTGGTCAAGGAGGTGATCCTGCCGACCAAGGCCAATCGCTTCCTTTATTACATGGCGCCGATGCTGGCGCTGGTGCCCGCCCTGGCGGCCTGGGCGGTGGTGCCGTTCAGCGGCAAGATGGTGCTGTCCAACGCCAACGCCGGCGTGCTTTACCTGCTGGCGATGACCTCGTTGGGTGTCTACGGCATCATCATTGCTGGCTGGGCGTCCAACTCGCGTTACGCACTGCTTGGTGCCATGCGTTCAGCGGCCCAGGTGATCTCCTACGAACTGGCGATGGGGTTGTGCCTGGTCTGTGTGCTGGTGCTGGCCGGTTCGCTCAACCTCACTGACATCGTCAACGCGCAGGCCGGCGGCAAGGGTTTGTTCGACTGGTTCTGGCTGCCGTTGCTGCCGGTGTTCGTGATCTACTTCATTTCCGGCGTGGCCGAGACCAATCGCGCGCCCTTCGACGTCGCCGAGGGCGAGTCGGAAATCGTGGCCGGTTTCCACGTGGAATATTCCGGTTCGGCGTTCGCGCTGTTCTTCCTGGCCGAATACGCCAACATGATCCTGGTCAGCTTCCTGGCGTCGATCCTGTTTCTCGGCGGGTGGCTCAGTCCTTTGCAGGGCTGGATTCATGCCGATGCACCTGGCTGGATCAACTGGATCTGGACCGGCGGTTTCATCTGGTTGTTCATCAAGGCCTTCCTGATGAGCTTCCTGTTTCTCTGGTTCCGCGCCACGTTCCCGCGCTACCGCTATGACCAGATCATGCGGCTGGGTTGGAAAGTGTTGATCCCGATCGCAATTGCCTGGGTCATGGTTGCCGGTTGCATGAAGTATTTCGGCGTCGTCAGCATCGGCATGGGAGCGTAAGCAATGAATCGCGTCACTGGCTATTTCAAGAGTCTTCTGCTGATCGAACTGTTCCAGGGCATGGGTCTGACCATGCGCTACATGTTCAAGCCGAAGTACACCGTGCGCTATCCGATGGAGCACATTCCGAAGTCGAACCGTTTTCGCGGCTTGCATGCGCTGCGTCGCTACGCCAACGGTGAGGAACGCTGCATTGCGTGCAAGCTGTGCGAGGCGGTGTGCCCGGCGCTGGCGATCACGATCGATTCGGCACCGCGTGAGAGTGACGGTCAGCGTCGCACCACGCGTTATGACATCGATCTGTTCAAGTGCATCTTCTGCGGTTTCTGCGAGGAGAGCTGCCCGGTCGACTCGATCGTGGAAACCTCGATCCACGAGTACCACTTCGAGAATCGCGGCGAAAACGTGGTGGACAAGTATCAGCTGCTTGCCATCGGTGACCGCTTCGAGCAGCAGATCGCTGCCGACCGCGCGCAAGATGCGGCGTACCGCTGAGGCCCACGATGAATCCCCAACTGTTTCAACTCATCTGTTTCTACGCCTTCAGTTTCGTCACCGTCGCCGCGGCGCTGTCGGTGATCACGCTGAAGAACACGGTGCATGCGGTACTCGCCCTGGTGCTGACGTTTTTCAGTTCGGCCTGCCTGTGGATGCTGCTCGACGCCGAGTTTCTGGCGTTGGCGTTGATCGTGGTCTACGTCGGCGCGGTGATGGTGCTGTTCCTGTTCGTGGTGATGATGCTCGACATCGATCAGGAACAGATGCGCGAGGGCTTCGTCAAGTTCCTGCCGGTCGGGCTGATCGTGGCCGTGGTCATGCTGCTGGAAATGCTCGGCATGATCGGTGTGCGCGCCATGCATGCGCACGTGCTCGGCGCCGATCCGGCGCTGGCTGCCGGCGTGTCCAATACCGCATGGCTGGGCAAGGCGTTGTACACACGCTTCCTGCTGCCGTTCGAAATTGCCGCATTGATTCTTACCGTCGGCGTGGTCGCGGCGGTGGCGCTGACGCTGCGCAACCGCGGGGACGCGCGTTACGAGTCGGCCAGCCAGCAGGTCAAGGTCA
>JALYXN010000216.1 GCA_030947085.1 Pseudomonadota bacterium
GGCTTCAGCCGCGATGCCTTTGTTCGGATCTCGCCAGTAAAGAGCATCGCGGCTGAAGCCGCTCCTACAAGGGCTTCCACGTCGCCGGTCGATAGCCGCCCCACAGGGTTTGGAAGATGTCCGTCAATCCTGCTGCTTGACGATGCGCAGGCGTGCCGCTTGCACGCCGGGCAGCGCACGCACGCTGCGCAGCAGTTCGGGAATGGCTTCCACGCGCCAGTCCTCGCCCAGTTCGAGATCGGCTTGTGCGGACTGGTTGCGGTAGCCGTGCAGGGTCACGCTGGCGCGACCGCCGCGGTAACCGGCCAGCGTGCGTTGCAGTTCGCCGACGAAGTCCGGGCCGATGCCGTTCAATTTCAGCTGCAGCAGCCGTGCGTGCTGGCGGCAGGCGTCGGCCAGTGACATGGCACTGCGGGCGCGAATCTGGAAGCCGCCGCCAGAAAAGTCGTCGATGCGCAGCCCGCCTTCGACAATCAGGATCTGGTCGCGGGTGAGCAAGGGCGCGACCTGCTGATACAACTCGCCAAAGAAGCTTACCTCGATCAGGCCGCTGCCATCCTCCAGTCGCACGAAGGCATCGCTGTCGCCGCGCTTGCGTACCGCGGCGACCATGCCGGCGACGGTCCATGGGGTGTCCGGTCCACGCCGAAAACGGTTGTTGTCGCCGTCGTCGTTCTTGCGTGGCCTGGGTGGCTGGTAGCGGTCGACGATCTCGCCCAGGGGGCAGGTCGACAGCTGGGCCAGTTCGTCTTTCCACGGATCGGTGGGATGACCGGAGAGGTAATGGCCCAGCGTTTCTCGCTCCCCCTGCAGCAATCGTTCAAGCGGCCAGTCCGGGGCGGTGGGCAGCTCGATCTCGAGGATCGGTGTGCTGTGGCCGATGGCCGCGCCAAACATGTCGTTCTGGCCGGACTGCTTGTCGCGCAAATGTTGTTCGGCGGCCTTGATCGCATGGGGTAGCTGCAGCATCAGGCTGGCGCGATTGGGTGCCAGCGCATCCAGTGCGCCGGAAAGAACCAGTGCCTCGAGCACGCGGCGGTTGAGCCGGGTCGGATCGACCCGCCGACAGAAGTCCGCCAGGTCGGTATAGGCACCGCTGGCGCGCTCGGCGACAATCGCATCACAAACACCGTGGCCAACACCCTTGATAGCGCCCAGGCCGTATTGGATGACATTCGCGGCGACCGCCACGAACATGTATTCGGAGGCGTTGACGTTTGGCGGTTGCACGGTGATGCCGAGCGCGCGCGATTCGTTGAGGAAGGTCACCGCCTTGTCGGTGTTGTCCATGTCCGCCGAAATCGTGGCGGCCATGAACTCGGCGGGGTAGTGCGCCTTCAGCCAGGCGGTCTGGTACGACACCAAGGCGTAGGCGGCCGCGTGCGACTTGTTGAAGCCGTAGCCAGCGAACTTTTCCATCAGGTCGAAGATGGTGTCGGCCTTGTCGCCGGCGAGGCCGTCTTTGGCCGCGCCTTCGCGGAACTTGACCCGCTCCTCGGCCATCTTCTTGGCGTCTTTCTTGCCCATCGCGCGGCGCAGCAGGTCGGCGCCGCCGAGCGAGTAACCGCCCACGATCTGCGCCATCTGCATCACCTGCTCCTGATAGACCATGATGCCGTAGGTCTCTTTCAGGATCCGCTCGACGCGGGGGTCCGGGTATTCCACCTCTTCCTTGCCGTGCTTGCGCGCCACAAAGCTGGGGATCAGGTCCATCGGGCCGGGTCGATACAGCGCCACCAGCGCGATGATGTCCTCGAAGCGATCGGGCTTGGCATCTTTGAGCATGCGTTGCATACCCGAAGACTCCAGCTGGAACACCGCGACGGTCTGGGCCTTTTTCAGCAACTCGTACGGTTTGGGATCGTCCAGCGGCAGCTGCGAAATATCCAGCGGCTCATGCCCCAGGCAATCCCCCGCCACCGAGAGCCGCCCGCCCTTTTCTTCCCCTGCCTGCAGGGGAAGATGTCCAGCGGACAGATGGGGTCGCTCTTTCGCCCGGCGCGCGTTGATCGCCTTCACCGCCCAGTCGATGATGGTGAGCGTGCGCAGGCCAAGAAAGTCGAACTTCACCAGGCCAACCGCTTCGACGTCATCCTTGTCGTACTGCGTCACCACGCTGCCGCCGCCGGCTTCGCAGTACAGCGGTGAGAAATCGGTCAACGGGGTCGGCGCGATGACCACGCCACCGGCATGTTTGCCGGCATTGCGGGTGAGGTTTTCCAGCTTCAGCGCCAGATCGATCAGCGCGTGGGCTTCCTCGTCGTGTTCGTAGGCCTCGCAGAATTCCTTGACGACCCGATCGGTGTCCTTCTTCGACTTTTCCGAGCGCCCGAGCGCGTCGGAAAGCGTGAGGTCGAGCGGACGCGGCGGCACCATCTTGGCCAGCCGGTCGACCTGGCCGTACGGCATGCTCAGCACACGACCGGAATCGCGCAGCACCGCCTTGGCCGCCATTGAGCCGTAGGTGATGATCTGGCTGACCTTGTCGCGACCGTACTTCTGCGCCACGTAGTCGATGACTTCGTCGCGACGATCCATGCAGAAGTCGATATCGAAGTCGGGCATCGACACGCGTTCGGGATTGAGGAAGCGCTCGAACAGCAGGTTGAACTGCAACGGATCGAGATCGGTGATCTTCAACACCCAGGCAACCAGCGAACCGGCACCGGAACCGCGGCCGGGACCGACCGGAATGCCGTGCTTCTTGCCCCAGTTGATGAAGTCCGCAACGATCAGAAAGTAGCCGGGGAAACCCATCTCGATGATGACGTCGAGCTCGCGTTCCAGTCGCGTCTCGTAATCGGCCAGTGTCTGGCCCGCGGCCAGCGGCGCGCTCTTCAGGCGATCGCGCAGGCCTTGTCGCGAGAGTTCGCCGATGTAGCTGTTGAGATCGAAACCTTCGGGTACCGGAAAGTCGGGCAGATAATACTTGCCGAATTCGAGTTCCAGCGTGCAGCGTTTGGCCAGCTCGACCGTGTTTTCAAGCGCTTCAGGAAGGTCGGCGAACAGTTCCGCCATTTCCTCGGGCGTTTTCAGATATTGCTGATTGCTGTACTCGCGCGAGCGCTTTGGATCGGCCAGCACCCGGCCCTGATTGATGCAGACGCGGGCCTCATGGGCATCGAAATCCTCTTGCTTGAGGAAACGCACATCATTGCTGGCCAGCACCGGCAGATCGAGTTCGGCAGCCAGCGACAGCGCGATCGCATTCCAGTTTTCCTCGCCCTCACGACCGCAACGGGTCAGCTCCAGATAGAGCCGTTCGGGGAACCGGTGCGTCAACGGGCGCAACTTCGTCAGTGCCGCATCGACGCCCTGGTTGAGCGCGATGCGGGCCACCTCGCTGTCCCTGCCGAGCAGGGCGATCAGCCCGTCAGTGGCACCACCCTCCAGCCACTTCGAGTCCACCAGCGCGCGACCGCCGTGTTGACCGTGCTGCCACGCTCGCGATACCAGGCGCGACAGGTTCAGATAACCCGGGCGGTTCTGGCATAGCAAGGTCAGCCGCCACGGGCGTGGATCGTCGGAAGAGGAAATCCACAGGTCGCAACCGCCGATCGGCTTGATGCCCACTGCGCTGCAGGCCTTGTAGAACTTGACCAGCGCGAACATGTTGCTGTCGTCGGTCAGTGCGACCGCCGCAATACCGTCGCGCACGCAAGCGGCAACGAGCGCCTTGATGCGTATCGTTGAGTCGACCAGCGAGTATTCGCTGTGCAGGTGCAAGTGGGTATAGCGGACGGTCATGCAGATTTACGCGCGGAATCCATGCAGGCTACCCGCCCCTCGGCGAAGCGGCAAGATTGACTTGTGCAACGTTTGCGCGAAGTGGGATGGTGGCTCGTTTATCTGCTGCAATCGGTACAGCACGACCGTCTACCGCCGTGGAGACAGTACGTCAGCGGATCGTTCAAAGGCGGTTGGTTTCGGCAACAAGCCTGTCAAGCAAACCATTGAGCTCCCCTATTGCTAGGGGCCGGAATTGGCCGTCGGCCACGCGCTTGGCTCCCTCCCCTGCGAAGTCTGTCTCTTGATCACATTTCCGCCGATGTCTGCTGGCTGAGTCGGTACC
>JALYXN010000252.1 GCA_030947085.1 Pseudomonadota bacterium
ATTCAGGAGGTTGAGATTAGGAGCATCGCGCACAGGGTGCGCTCCTACGTGGATTCGGCAAGGTAGGGTCATGCGTGGATTTGGCAGGGTCCGGTCAGGGCACGTCCGCGCGCCAGGCATCGCTGGAGAACTTGCCTTCGGCCAGTTCGGTGGCGCGCGCCAGTTCATCGGCCCGAAGTTTGCCGTCGGTCAGGCCGTTGAGTCGGCGAAAGGTCGCGATCATGCGGTCGATCACCGCTTCGCGCGCGAGTCCGGTCTGGCTGCGCAGCGGGTCGACCCGCTTGGCGGCGCTGACGGTGCCCTTGTCCGAGAGCTTCTCGCGCCCTATGCGCAACACGTCGAGCATTCTGGCCGCGTCGATGTCGTAGGCCATGGTGACGTGATGCAACACAGCGCCGGCCCGGTGAACCTGCGCGGCACCGGCGATCTTGCCGCCGTCCGAAGTAATGTCGTTCAGGGGCTGGTACCAGGCCTTGATGCCGAGTTCGCCCCGTGCCTCCAGCACCCACGCATCGAGATAGGCGTAGGCCTCCTGGAAGGACAATCCCTCGACCAGCGACAGCGGCGCGTAGATCGAATAGGTGATCGTGTTGCCTGGCTCGATGAACATGGCGCCACCGCCACTGATTCGGCGCACCACCTCGATGCCGAGGCGCTCGGCGGCGGTTACGTCGACCTCGTTGCGCAGCGACTGAAAGCGACCAATCACCACCGCTGGCGCCGCCCATTCCCACACCCGCAGCGTGGGCTCTCGGCGGCCGGCGCCGACCTCGTGCGTGAGCACATCGTCCAGCGCCATATGCAGTGAGGGGGATTGCGGATGGTCGTGGATCAGTTGCCAGTCATGATCGCGCCAGACGCTACGCGTCATGTTTCCGATTCACTGTTCAAGGCGCGGCGTACGGCCACCGCGATCGCTTCGATGGAGATGCCGTACATCATCACGTCGTCCGCAAGCACAGGACGCAAGGCCGCGGTGAGTTCGGCTTCATCGGCATGCTCGGGCTGGCCCTCCAAGGCGCCATTGATCGTATCCAGCGCGCTGTCCGGCTCAAGGAAAAAGTCGCCACTCAGTTGCACCGACGTCAGGCGGCCATCCCGCACGTCGAGGTCGACCACCACCAGTTTTCCACCAGACATCTTGTATTCGCCGTGCATCGACTGGGTCATCCTTCGTGCTTTCCTGCTGCCCGGCGTTCGTGCCGTCGGCGGCCGAACATGTTGAGTCCCTCGACCACGGCCGAGAACGCCATTGCCGCGTAGATATAGCCCTTGGGCACATGATTGCCCAGGCCTTCGGCCACCAGGGTCATGCCGATCATGATGAGGAAGGCCAGCGCCAGCATCACGATCGAGGGATTGTCGTTGATGAAATTGGCCAGCGGCCGCGCTGCGAACATCATCGCCATCACCGCGATGATCACGGCCACGAACATGATCTGGATATGTTCGGTCATGCCCACGGCGGTGATGATGCTGTCGATCGAAAACACCAGGTCCAGCACCACGATCTGGCCGATCGCGGAAGCGAAACCGGTGACTGCCGAGGGTTTGCCGTCTTCGGCATGTTCCACACCATCGTGGGATAGGTTGTGATGGATCTCGCGGGTGGCCTTCCAGACCAGGAACGCGCCACCGGCGATCAGGATCAGGTCGCGCCAGGAAACTCCATGGTCGAACACAGTAAACAGCGGCGTGGTGAGCCTGACGATGGTCGACACGGCGGCCAGCAACAGCAGTCGCATCACCAGCGCCAGACCGATGCCGAGGCGCCGTGCTTTTTCGCGCATCGCTGCAGGCAGCTTGTTGGTCAGGATCGAGATGAAGATGAGGTTGTCGATGCCGAGCACCACCTCCATCACGATCAGCGTGACCAGTGCCAGCCACGCAGCGGGATCTTGCAGCAGGGCAAGGGTTGACTCCATGGTCATCGTCTCTCGGCAGGGGCGGTGATGCGCGTCAACCTAGCACGGCATCGGGCGCGAATCGGCGACGGCTTCAACCCAGACGCGACCGCTCAGGCAATCAGTGATCGTGAAAACGCCCGGTGGTGCCGCCGACAGAAATGCTGATGCCGCCGCTCGGTTCGTCGCAACTGCCGAAGCGCTTGCTCAGAGTGGCTTGGCCGCCCTGATAGTTGCCGCCGCCACGATTACCGGTCATCACGCCCATGCCGACACTGCCATGCACTTGTGCCTTGTTGTAGGTGGAGTCATCGCAGTCGTTACGCGGGTCGACGTTGTTGCCGGCATAGGTGCGGCCACTGGTATCGCCGTAGTAGACGCCCGGTGCGGCGCTATCGGATGCGCTGTCAGCGGGCTTTGACTGTGCCGGTGCCTGCGCGCTGGCGCTGGCTTGAGGCAAGTCGCTGGGCGGCAGTGTCAGATTGAGCGGTTTCCCGGAGGTCTGCGCCCACGCCGAGGTCGCCATCAGGCCTGCGGCGAGGGCTAAAAGTGGGCGTGTGATCTTCATGGCATGCTCCGGGGAAGTGGGATGCGCAACGTGCGGTGCAACGCAGGCGTGCACATCCCTAGTTGGAAACAACTGGCGCGAGGAAGTTCCTCACGGCGGCCACGGAGGCGCGTCAGGCGCTGGTTTCGATCCGCTCGACCCGGCGCAGACCGCGCGGAAGCAAGCCGCCGCGAGTGGCCCGAATGCCGCCATACTCGACCAGGTCGGACCATTTCAGGGTCAGCTTGCGCTGGCCGGCGTACAGCGTGACCTCACCCTTGCCTTCACTGACCACGGCCACGCCAGCCACGCGCTCGTCGCCGGAAACCAGCCGGGCCTTGGGGATCTCGATCAGCTTGTTGCCCTTGCCCTTGTCCAGCTCGGGCAGCTCGGCCACCGAAAACATCAGCAGGTGACCTTCGGTGGTGACGACCACGATGCGGTCGCGCGACGGATCGGCGGTAATCTGCGGCGCCAGCACTTTGGCCTTGTCCTGCAGGCTGATGATCTGTTTGCCGGCTTTCTGGCGACCGGTGAGCGACTCGAACCGGGTGACGAAGCCGTAACCGAAATCGCTGGCCAGGATCAGTCGGGTGTCGTTGTCGCCGGCGACCACCGCGTCGAAGCTGGCGCCGGAAGCTGGGCTGAAGCGGCCGGTCATCGGCTCGCCGTTGCCACGCGCCGAGGGCAGCGTGTGTGCCGGGGTGGAATAGCTGCGGCCGGTGGAATCGATGAAGGCAACCTGTTGCGTGGTACGGGCCTTCACCGCCGCGAGCAGGCTGTCGCCCTCGCGATAGTTGAGACCCTCGGCGTCGATGTCATGCCCCTTGGCCGCGCGCGCCCAGCCCTTCTGGCTGAGCACCACGGTAACCGGCTCACTGGGCACCAGCGCGCTCTCGTCCAGCGCCTGCGCCACATCCCGCTGGACCAGCGGCGAACGGCGGTCGTCGCCGAATTTTGCCGCGTCGGCGCGCAGTTCCTCCTTGATCAGGCTCTTCAGCTTGGCCGGCGATTTCAGCAACACGTTGATCCG
>JALYXN010000258.1 GCA_030947085.1 Pseudomonadota bacterium
CCAGCAGCCGCAAGGCCAGCACCGGCCCGGGCAACTTCAGCTGTTCGAGTCGTCCGCGCGCCACCTCGAACAACATGCCCGCTTCGCGCTCGGGCGCCAGCAGGCCGACGGCCACTTCGATGTGACCGCCATCGCGCAGTTCCAGCTGCAAGGTGAAGCGCTGCACGCCACCGTCGCGACCGGCCAGATAGGCGGCCAGATCGGCGGTCATGCGGCGCAGCGGAAAGATCAGCGCACCGATGTTCTCGACCTCGTGCAACAGCTCGACCCGCAGGTCGAACGTATCGGGCGGGCGATAGGCCTCCAGTCCGGCGGGCACCGCGCCGGTCAGCCGATCCAGCGCCAGCAGCAGCTCGGCACCGAAACGGCGGCGCAGGCCATCGCGTGGCAGGCTCAGCAACTGACCCAAAGTGCGAATGCCCATGCCGGGGAGCGCATCAACTGCCGCGGCCGGCAACCGGCTCTTCGGCAACGGCACCGGCTGCAGCGCACGGCGCAAGGTATCGGCCGTCAGCACCGCCAGGCCATCACTGACGCCGGCCAGCACGTACGCGGCATGTGCGGTCGGTGCGGCGGTGATCCGATGCCTGAAGCCCAGCGCCTCCAGATCCGCGCGGAGCAGGCTTTCCAGCCGCGGCCAGGTGCCGAACAAGCCCATGCTGCGACTGACCTCCAGCACGATCGCATGCGGCAGCAGGCTCACCTCGGAGCTGTAGCGATACGCGACCGCGGCCAGAAACCGATGCCAGCGACCGACCAGCTCAGGCTCGTACGGCAGCGCCTCGAATTGCGTCAGCAGCGCCTGCGCCGCGGTCAGCCGCTGGCCGATACGCAGGCCGGCTTCGCGTGCGGACGGGTTGACCGCCACGATGGTGCGCGCATTCGCGCCACCGGCGACCAGCACCAGCGGACCCTCGGTCGGTCGCCGACGCAGGACACCGTCCAGCGCCAGACGCGGCAGCAATATGCAGGCCCACAACATGTCCGGCCGCCATCAATGCAAGGCGTGCGACAGCGCCACCGGCTGGGCCGGCACCGCTCCGCCACGGCATTTGCGCACCCACACCCGGGACTGCGGCAGCGCCTCCAGCTCCAGCCGCAACGCGGCCGGCGACGCATTCGACAGATGACGGCGATCGCGAAAGGCGAACGCCAGCGCCCGACCACCGTCAGCGGCCACCTGCAGTCGCCGCAGCGCACGGTCATCCGCCTGTTGCGGCCACGCCAGCACCGCGGCGCAACTGCCCGAGCGCAGGCATTGCTCCATGGCCCACAACACGTCGCGCTCCGCCGTGGTGACAATCTCGACCCGGCGCATGTCCACGCCATGTTGGCGCCAGCCGGCGACGCAAGGCGCATACGGCGGCGCGATCAACACCACCGGCCGCTTGCCCTGGCTGAGGCGTGCCAGCGCTGGCAACACCAGCTGCAATTCGCCCACGCCATCCAGCGGCAGCAGGATTTCCGACAGCGAAGCCTCGGGCCAGCCGCCGCTCGGCAACAAGGCGTCCAGTTCGGCCCAGCCGGTGGGCTGCTCGCCGACCGTGACCGGCGCCGCCCGGCCACGCCAGACCTGACGCGCATCGAGCAAATTCGATAACGGCACGACCGCGGCCATCAACTGCCCCTCAGCAAACCGGCGAACAGGCCTTCGATGGCGAAGTCGTCGCTGGGATCGGGATCGATCGGCTGATAACCGGGGCTGTTGGGCAGCAGCCGGATCACATCGCCCTGCCAGTGCAGCCGCTTGATGGTGAAACGGTCGCCATCCACCCGCGCGGCCACCACCTGGCCATGGCGCGCCACCGGCGTGGCGTGCACGCCGACGATGTCCTGATCGAGGATGCCTTCATCACGCATCGAGTCGCCGACCACCCGCACCAGATAATCCGGCGGCAGACGAAACAGCCAGCGCGAGACCCGCAGCGTGCGTTCGATCCGTGCTTCGGAAAACAGCGGCTCGCCGGCAGCGATGCGGCCCACCAGCGGCAGTTCCATGGTGTCCGCATCCAACGCCTCGGTCGAGGTCACCAGCCGGATCCCGCGCGAGCGGTTGGGCTCGATCATCAGCCGCCCCTTGGCCTCCAGCGAACGCACATGTTTCAGGACGGCACTGACGTTGGGCAAATCCATCGCCTGGCCGATCTCCTCCAGCGTCGGCGCCTGTCCGGCATGCTCCAGCCGGTCACGGATGAAGTCGAGGATGTTTGATTGGCGGGAAGTCAGCTGCAGGCTCATGGTCGCTATATTTTCACCTTTTATGGTGAAAATAAAGAGCGAATGCGGGAAAACTTTCTATGAGCGCCCTCCCCAGCGGCCCCAAAGCCATGGCCGAGCTCTCTTTGGAGCCCGGACCCGCCGAACGAAAGCATTCATTGCCGCGAATTGGCCCCCGCCTGATTCTGTTTGCCGGGATCGGGTCCACTGAGCGCGTTGGCATGGTCCATGGCCCGCCGTGCATGACGCTCTTCGCCCAGTTGCTGGTAAGCCCGGGCCAGCCCGAAGTAGAAGCGGGGTTCGCCGTCATACAGGCGGATGGCCCGCTTGTAGTGCTTCAACGCAGTCGCATAGTTACCTTGTTTTTCTTCGTTCAGGGCCAGCAGAAACTGGTAGTAGGGTTCCTTCGATTGCACTTTTTCAAGACGCCGATTGAAGATGGCGCTGCGGGCCTCATCGCCCTTGCTCTGGTACAGCGTCATCAGGTTCAAAAGTGCGTTCTCATTGACCGGATCCAGCACCAGCGCTTTCAGGTAGTCGCGCTCAGCGCCACGCAGGTCGCCCTGATGCAATTGCAGTACGCCGGCATTGCTCCAGCTGGTGGCGTAGCCGGGATCCAGCTGCAACGACATCGCCATATAGGGCGCGGCATCGGCGGGCGACGCGCTCGCCATCAGTTCGGCGGCACGATTGTTGTAGTAGAGCGCCAGCAGCCGCTGGTCGGTAATCGCCCTGGGCAGGTTGCGCGCCATCACCGAATCCCGCGCCACGTCCACCGTGAAATGCGCATGGCCGATGGCGATCCCCGCGTTGACGTGGTTGGTGCGATAGATGGTGCTGTCTTGCGCGCGCCAGGTCGGGATTTCATCGACTTCCTGTGCATAAGCGGGCAGGTCGGCCTCGCGTGCCAGCGCCAGGGTCATCAGGGTGAACGTGAGGCAGTTGGCCTTGCGCGTCAGGTAGGCTTGCTCGACCGTCAAGGTGGCGTCGGCTGCGTATTTCATGCCCAAACCCGAATCCTGGAACATGAACTTCACCAGCCGCTCCAGCCGCAACATTCGGGAACCCTTCACGCTGATGACCTGCTGTTGCAGCTGCGCGCGCAACGCTGGCGGCACCACCATGATTTGTTCCGGACGCGGCATCGGCACCACCGCAGGCGTGACCGGTGTCGGCGTGGCCATGGAAAATGCCAACATTGCCGCGTACACCCAGGTCACCATGCTGAAACCCTCCGCGCCACAAGGCGGGAACGTCTGGTCACAGCCAGTCTAGACCTTTGCGCGCAGACCAGATCACCCGGACCGGGCTGAAGTTTTCGAACAAATCGATGCGGGAGTCCGGGTGTTATTCGGCGTGCTGTTTTGCCTCGACCCCGTGGTCTTTGAAATGAGGCTGAGTGGAGCGCCTGGCCTGACGCCCCTGTGCCGCTCACGCCGTTGAAGCAGATCAGCGGGGACGCCACGGCCCTAAAAATTGCGAGCAGCAGCCTGCTCTTTGCACTTACAGCAACATGCCGCCCGAGGCTTCGATTCGCTGACCGGTGATCCAGCGATTGCCCGGCTGCAGCAGCGAGGCGATGGCGCCACCGATGTCGTCAGGCAAGCCGACCCGGCTCAGCGCGGTCATCGACGCAATCTGATCGTTCAGTCCCTTGTTGTCGCGCACCATGCCGCCGGAGAAATCGGTCTCGATCGCCCCCGGCGCGATCACATTGGCAGTAATTCCGCGCTCGCCCAACTCGCGCGCCATATAGCGGGTCAGCACCTCGACCCCACCCTTCATCGACGCATAGGCCGACGAGCCCGGGAAACTGAAGCGGGCCAGGCCGCTGGAGATATTGACGATACGACCACCGTCGGCCAGCAACGGCAGCAGTTTCTGGGTGAGGAAGTACGGCGCCTTCAGATGCTCGGCCACCATCCGGTCGAACTGTGCCTCGGTAGTGTCGGCAAACGACGCATGCAAACCGCTGCCGGCGTTGTTGACCAGATAGTCGAATTGCTCGCGCTGCCACTGCGTGCTCAGCGCCTCGCGCACCTGGGCGGCGAAGGCTTCGAAGTCTTCGCTGCGGCTCACGTCCAGCTGCAGCGCCACCGCCTTGCGTCCGAGCGTCTGGATCTCGCTTACCACGGCAGCTGCCGCGTCCTGGCTGTGCACGTAGGTGAGGATGATGTCGGTACCTTGTTCGGCCAGCTTCAGCGCCGTGTTGCGGCCCAGACCGCGACTGCCGCCGGTAATGAGGGCGATGGGTGATGGGGTGGTATTCATGCGTAATTCCTTGATTGAAGGGGACGGCTTTGAGGATGTGAGCACCTTATTGGATGGATTCATATGGATAAATCGGCTATCCATGATTTATCTGTTCATATATTCCGAACAATCCACTGGAAACGTTACTGATGAAACCGCTCGACGCCATGCAGATCTTTCTCCGGGTGGCCGAACTGGCCAGTTTCACCCGGGCCGCCGACAGCCTCGGTATTCCCAAGGCCAGCGCCTCCACCGCCGTGCAGCAACTGGAAAGCTCGCTCGGCACCCGACTGCTGCACCGGACCACGCGCAAGGTGCAGATGACCCAGGACGGCCAGGCGTTCTACGAACGCGCGCGGGATCTGCTGGCCGATGTCGATGAGTTACAGTCGATGTTCCAGCACGGCGCCCTATCGCTTCGCGGGCGACTGCGGGTGGACATGTCAGCGGGACTGGCGCTGCACTTCATCATCGAGCGGCTGCCGGCATTTCTGGATGCGCATCCGTTGATCGAGCTGGAGCTGAGCAGCACCGATCGACGGGTCGACCTCGTTCGCGAAGGCTTCGACTGCGTGGTGCGCGTGGGGAACCTGGAGGACAGCACTCTGATCGCCCGACCGCTGGGCACCTTTCGCATCGTCAACTGCGCCAGCGTCGGCTACCTCGCGCGCCATGGCATGCCGCACTCGCTGGATGATCTGAAGAATCATCGCCTGATCCATTACGTCTCGACCCTGGGCAACCGCTCGCCCGGCTGGGAATATCCCGATGGCGACGGCTACGCCTCGCTGCCGATGCCCGGTGCGCTGACGGTCAACAACACCGAGGCCTACCGTGCCGCCTGCATCGCCGGCAACCGCTGATCGACGAAGGCGTGCTGGTGGAAGTGCTGCCGGACTACCCGGCCGAACCGATGCCGGTGTCCCTGCTCTACGCCCATCGCCGGCACCTGCCCAAGCGGGTGCAGGAGTTCATGAAC
>JALYXN010000265.1 GCA_030947085.1 Pseudomonadota bacterium
TGTTCGACCCGCCCGAGAAGATGGGCGACCTCGAACGCCAAGGCAAAGGCGCCTTCGAACTCGGACTGCATATCGGCCAGCGTTTGCGCGTGCAGCGATTGTTCGATCAACGGACGGCCAAACGCCTGCCGACGGATCGCATAATCGCGAGCCAGGCTGATCGCTCGCGCCATGCTGGCCACCGCGCAGATAGCATTCCAGGTGCGGGTCACGTTGAGCATCGGCGCGACCTGCCGCACGCCTCCGGAAAGTTCACCCAGCGGCCACGCGGGCAGGCCTTCGAGATGGATTTCCGCGGTCGGCAATTCGTGCGTGCCTAGCTTGTCCTTCAACCGGTCGATGAGCAGTTCGGGCATTCGCTGTTCGCCGTTCATGGTTTCGACGTAGAACAGCGCCAGCGCAGACGTGCCGCTGGCCGCGCCTTCCGGTCTGGCCAACGCCAGCGCAGCTTCGCCCACCACAGCAGAACTGAACCACTTTCGGCCATACAGTCGCCATTGGCCATCGGCATCCTGTCGGGCCACCGTTTCTGTGTTTCCGACATCGGACCCGCCGGTATTTTCGGTCATCCATTGGCCGCTGAGCCAGAAGCTTGCTGGATCGCGACTGAGGAAATGCGGCAGCGCACGCTCCATCAACGCCTGATTGCCCGACGCCTTCAGCGCCGTGGTGGCGCCGTCGGTCATGGCCAACGGGCAGGTATAGAACTCACTGGCCAGGTGATAAAGATAGACGCGGGCGAACTCTTCCACGCGGCCGTATTGACTATCCTCATGCCCGGCTGCGAGCACGGCGTACCGCGTGGTGATGGCGGCGCCTTCCTGCCAGGCTGGCGTCAGTTCGATACGGTCGATGCGGCGGCCCCAGGCGTCCCACTGTGTCAGCACCGGTTTGCGTCGGGTGGTGCTGGCCGATCGCTGCCACGCCATCAGCGCGTAATCACCCAGCGCGTCCAGATCGGCATCCAGTGCCGCTCGCCGATCCGGCGGTACGACGCGGTCGAGCAAGCGGAGCACCGACCGGTCACTGCGATAGGGATGAGACAGCTGCGGAGAATCCTGCAGGAAGGCCATGACACGATCCGTCCAGACGTGGGATGTCGAGTATAGGCATGCGGTCGTGCGGCCTGCTGCGCGGGCACCGTTGCCTTTGCCAATGACGAGGCGTGACTCAGGTCCCCAGCGTGATGCAGATGGGTGCGCGACGGCAGTAAATGGCGTGGGTCGGCGGCAACTTGGCGTGAACGGCTTGCGCGTCGGCGAAACAGCCGCGGGCTGCGACGGTTTCACAGGTCAGAGCGTGATGCTGCGAGGACCGCTTGGCGAACCGATGGCGCTCAGCCAGCAACGTAGGCCGTGCTTGGCTGTGATCCAGTCAGCAACGATTTCAGTTGCTTCGCTTGCGCCGAACCCCCGCGCCCAGCGCGCCGATAAGCAGCAAGGTCAGGACGATTTCGAACACCGCCAGGCCACGTTCTGCGGGAGAGCTCCAGGCCTCGGCGACGCCATGGCAGAAATAGAACAGACTGAGAATGCCGACCCAGAGCAGCGCACGCCTGACGTCGCGAAGGGAAAACAGCGGCAGTAACAACGGAACGACGGTCAGTGCCAGCACCCAGACCGTTGGAATGGTCTGCGGTGGGAAGAACCAGCCATGCCAGATGGCCTGCAGAACGGTCAGCGCTGCCCAAGCGAACAGGCCAAGTCGTTTTTCGCGGGGCAGTTGAAGCCACGCACTCATGCGTCAGCGGCCAGTTTGCGGGCGGTGTCGGCAAGCCGCCGCCCGAGTGCGCGGGCCAGTTCGCGTTCGTGCTCGCTGATCGGGTTGTCACCCTTGGCACCGGCGACGTGGCTGGCACCGTAGGGCGTGCCCCCGGTTTGCGTGGTGGTGAGCGCCGGCTCGGTATAGGGCACGCCAACCAGCAGCATGCCGTGATGCAGCAGCGGCAAGGCCATCGTCAGCAGGGTGGATTCCTGGCCGCCATGCATGGTGCTGGTGGACGTGAAAAGCGCGGCGGGTTTGCCGGCCAGTGCACCGCTGGCCCATTCGGCGCCGGTGCAGTCGAGGAAGTATTTCAGCGGCGCGGCCATGTTGCCGAATCGGGTCGGGCTACCCATGGCCAGGCCAATGCATTCGGCCAGATCCTGCTTTTGCACATATGGCGCACCATCCTCGGGTTCGGGTGGCTGGGCCAGTTCGGTGACCGGCGCCACCGGCGGCACCTGCCGTAGACGTGCCCGCATGCCGCTGACTTCTTCGATGCCGCGTGCGATCAGCCGCGCCAGCTGCGCGGTATGGCCACTACGGCTGTAGTACAAAACAAGTATTTCCTGGGTCATGCGCTGCAGTTCATGTGGATGGGGTTCATAGGGGTGGGGCTCATGTGCTTGAGGCATTCATCGGCAGTACGCTAGTGTATTGCCGACAGCCACGATGTTGGCCGCGGCTTGCTGCCGTTGACGAAAGGACATTCATGGTCAGGCGTTTCATTCACGAGCGCACAAAGAGTTTCAGCCGCTTCATCTGGCAGCGTTTCGTCGATGACAAGTGCTTTGAAACAGCCGGTGCACTGTCCTACACAACCCTGGTATCGCTGGTGCCGCTGACGGTGGCGGTGTTCGCCATGTTCTCGGTGTTCCCGGTGTTTCAGCCGGCGCGCGACACGTTGATCAATTTCGTCTTCAATAATTTTGTTCCCTCCGCTGGCGAGGCGGTGCAGAACGCCATGCTCGGGTTTGCCGCGAACGCCAGCAAACTTACCGGCATCAGCATCCTGGTAATGCTGTTCAGCGCCTTGTCGATGATGATCAGCATCGAGGATCGGTTAAACCGGATCTGGCGGGTGCATCAGCCACGCAGCTGGGGTTCGCGCCTGTTGCTGTACTGGGCGGCGCTGACGCTGGGGCCGATCCTCATCGTGGGCGGCATCGCTGTTACCTCGTATGTGACGGCGGCGCCCTTGCTGCATAATGCGGCGGACCAGATCGGCGGCATCGTCCAGAGCCTGCTGACGACGTTGCCGTTTCTGGTCACGTTCTTCACGTTGTGGCTGATGTATGCCGGCATTCCCAACAGCAAGGTATCGCGTCGTGACGCCGCGATCGGCGCGCTGCTGGGAGCGGTCCTGTTCGAGATTGCCCGCTGGAGCTTCTCCGTGTTTGTGCAGCAGGCACAGACCTATCAGCAGATCTACGGCGTGCTGGCGGCCATTCCGATCTTCCTGTTGTGGATCTTCCTGTCGTGGGTGATCGTCATCCTGGCCGCGTCGATTGCCGCCTCCGCCTCGGCTTTTGAATATCACCCGCCGAAGGAGACCTTGCCCGAAGGCGCTGAGTTTCTCGGCTTGCTGGTGGTGGTAAAGCATTTCGTGCAGGCGCAGCGCGCCGGCGATTGCGTGGACCCGGCGGGGTTGCGCGCCAGTGAACCGTATCTGCGCAGTGCCCTGATCGCCTCGTATTTCGATGATCTGCAGGAGGCCGATCTCATCCAGCGCGGCGAGAACGGTGGCTGGTTACTCAGTCGCAGCCTGGACAGTACCGACTTGCTGCGGGTATACCGACATGCCGATTATCGCCTTCCGCTGCATCCCGCGCAGGAGGTCGCGTCGCTCGGTATCGAGCTTCCGCCGGAGCTGCTGGCGATGTTGACCGAACTGGCCGAATCCCTGCAGGAGAAGCTCGGCGCCAAGTTGAACCAGATCTATCCGCCCACGGCGCAGCCCGTGGCCGAACCTGAGGAATTCCCCGCATGACCCGTTTTTCCCTGTTGATCTGCTCGATTTTCATGCTGTTGCTCGCCACCACGGGAACTGCGCAGGCGGCGATGCCGGTGAAACCCACGCTGCAGGTGAGCACGCTCGACGGCAGGGTCTTCGATCTGGCTGCCGAGCGCGGCAAATGGGTGATCGTCAATTACTGGGCGACCTGGTGCGTGCCCTGCATCAAGGAGATGCCAGCCATCTCGCATTTCGTCGGTGCGCACAAGAACGTGACCGCGATCGGGCTGGCCTATGACGACAGCAAACTCGCCGACATCAAGGCTTTTGCGGCCGAACATCCGGTGATCTACCCGATCGCTCAGGTGACACTCGACAAGCCATTGAAGGATTTCGACGAACCGCGTGGCTTGCCCACGACGTATCTGATCCGCCCGGATGGCACGGTAGCCAGGACGATTGTGGGGCCGGTCACCGAGGCGTCGCTGGCCGAACTGATCGGGACGAAGTAATGGCGACCGCACGGTTCATCATCAGCGGCAAGGTGCAGGGCGTATTTTTTCGCGGCAGCGCGCGCGAACGGGCGTTGCTGCTGGGGCTGACCGGCCATGCGATGAATCTCGACGATGGTCGGGTCGAGGTGCTGGCCAGCGGCAGCAGCGAAGCGCTTGAGGCTATCGAACAGTGGCTGCGGCAAGGGCCGCCATCCGCGATGGTAGACAAGGTCTTTCGCGAAAACATGGCCGATCAGGATCTGTTCGGCTTCATCACGGGTTGACCGTCAAAACGTGTTGGGTACCCACAGCGCCGCGTCGGTAACGTGCTCGGTTCTAGGCTTCGCCTTCAGCTTGGGTAGCTTCACCTTGGGAACTGGCTCATCGTGCAAGGGCACCTGCTGCAGCAAGTGGCGTATCAAATTGACACGGCCGCGTTTCTGATCGTTGTAGTCGACCACGAACCATGGTGCATTGTCGCGATGGGTACGCTCGATCATGATGTCGCGCAACTTGCCCATCTCGGCGTATTCCGTGCGCGCGGCGAGATCGACGGGTGACAGCTTCCAGCGCTTGAGCGGATCATCCGCACGCTCGGCGAAACGCTTTTCCTGTTCCTCCTGATCCACCGCCAGCCAGTACTTGATCAGGATGATGCCGTCATCGGTGAGCAGTTTTTCGAATGCGGGCACCGCCTCGAGAAAATTCTCGTATTCGGCAGGGCTGCAAAAGCCCATGGCCGGTTCGACCACCGCGCGGTTATACCAGCTGCGATCGAACAGCACCAGTTCGCCGGCACTGGGCAAGTGCGTCACGTAGCGCTGGAAATACCACTGGGTTGCCTCGCTGTCGCTTGGCTTTGGCAGCGCCGCGATGTGATAACCCCGGGTGTCCATGCTCTCGGTAATACGCTTGATGGTGCCGCCCTTGCCGGCGGCATCGCGCCCCTCGAAGATCACCAGCAGGCGCTTGCCGCTGCTGCGCAGCCCGTGTTGCAGCCGGATCAGTTCCAGCTGCACCTCGTCCATTGCCTTGTGATAGCGCTTGCCCATGATTGCCTCGTTGCGTGTCGGAGTTGGCCTTGATCAAGAATGCCTGTATCCGGGTGACGACAGGGTTCAGGCGCTGCTTAACGCCTGCAGCTGGTCGGCCTGATGCTCGCGGTTGAGCTTGTCGATCAATTCGGCCAGGTCGCCCTGCATGATTTCGGTCAGGCTGTAGAGATTCAGGCCGATGCGGTGGTCGGTCACCAGGTTGTCCTTGTAGCGATAGGTGCGGATGCGCTGGCTGCGGTCACCAGTGCCGACCTGCAACCGGCGCGACTCAGCCTGTGCCGCGCTTTGCTTGCTGCGCTCAGCGTCCAGCAGGCGTGCCCTGAGCAGACTCATCGCGCGGGCTCGGTTCTTGTGCTGGCTGCGCTCCTCCTGGCATTCCACCACGGTGCCGGTCGGCAGGTGGGTGATGCGGATGGCCGAGTCGGTCTTGTTGACGTGCTGGCCGCCCGCTCCGGAGGCGCGAAAGGTGTCGGTTTTCAGATCCGCCGGATTGATCGGGACGTCGTCGATCTCGTCCAGTTCGGGCAACACCGCGACGGTGGCGGTGGAGGTATGCACGCGACCCTGGGACTCGGTCACTGGCACCCGTT
>JALYXN010000314.1 GCA_030947085.1 Pseudomonadota bacterium
CAATCCGGCGCGGATCGATGCCGGGACACTGCGCCATCACGCTGCGGATCACGTGGGCGAGCATGTCGTCCGGACGGGTATTGCGGAATACGCCGCGCGGCGCTTTGCCAACCGGGGTGCGGGTGGCAGCGACAATGTAGGCGTCTTGCACTTGCTTGTTCATGGTTCAACTCCAAAAGAGTGAGAAAAAAGTGGAGCGGAGCGAGAAGTGAAAGAAAGCGTGGCTTCGACTCTCACTACTCACTTCTGCGCGCGAGGCGCGCTCACTAGTTCCTCAAAGGCTTGCCGGTAGTCATGGTGTGGGCGATGCGGGCCTGGGTCTTTTCAGTCTGCGCCAGCGCCACGAAGTGCTTGCGTTCCAGCGCCAGCAACCATTCTTCGTCGACGGTCGAACCACGTTCGATGACGCCGCCGCACAAGGTGTCGGCGATGCGGGTGGCGACATCGACATCATGCGGCGAGGCAAAGTAGCCGGCCTGCAGGTTAGCCAGCGAGGCCTTGAAAGTAGCCGTGCCGACGTCACCGGCGACCGGGATCGCTCGCGCCGGCAACGGCGGGCGGTAACCGCTTTCGGCCAGCGCCAGAGCCACCTTCTTGGCCACGTAAAGCAGCTCGTAGGCGTTGAACACCACCACGTCGCTGTCGCGCAGCAGGCCCATGTTCTTCGCTTCAATGGCGCTGGACGACACCTTGGCCATGGCGATCGTCTCGAACACTTTTTTCAACTCCTCGAACGGGTCGCCCGGATTTGCCTTGGCCGCGCGGATCGCCAGTTCATGCAAGCCACCACCGGCGGGCAACAGGCCGACACCGGCCTCGACCAGTCCGATATAGCTCTCCAGTGCTGCCACGGTGCGGGCCGAATGCATCTGGAACTCACAGCCGCCACCGAAGGCCATGCCGCGCACGGCGGATACCACCGGTACCAGCGAGTGCTTGATCGTCATGCTGGTGCGCTGGAAGTTCTCGACCATCTTGTCGAACTCGTCGATCTTGCCTCCCTTGAGCAAACCGAGCGCGCCCTTCAAATCGGCGCCAGCGGAGAACGGCTCGCTGGTCTGCCAGATCACCACCGCCTTGAGTTTTTCCTCGGCCAGTTTGACCGCGTGCTGCACACCATCGAGCACATGGTCGTTGACGGTGTTCATCTTGGTCTTGAACGAGATGATGCCGACGCCGTCGTCGTCCAACGTCCACAGCCTTACGCCATCGTTCTCCCACACGGTGGTGCCCTGATCGAACTTTTCGCCGATCAACGGATCGGGAAACAACTGGCGCTGGTACACCGGATGCTGCGAACGCGGTTTGTCAGCGTTGGCGCTGGCCGAATACGAGCCATCCTTGCTGTGTACGCCCTTGCGCCCGTCGGTGACCCAGGCCGGCAGTGGCGCGTCGCTCATGGCCTTGCCGGCGCTGATGTCTTCGTTGATCCAATCGGCCACCTGCTGCCAACCCGCCGCCTGCCAGGTTTCGAACGGCCCCAGCTTCCAGCCGTAACCCCAGCGAATCGCAAAATCGACGTCGCGCGCGGTATCGGCAATGTCGGCCAGATGGTAGGCGGAGTAGTGGAACAAATCGCGGAAGCTGGCCCACAGGAACTGGGCCTGCGGGTCGCTGGAAGCTCTCAATTTGCAGAACTTCTCGGTGGGATCCTTGACCGCCAAAATGGCGGCGACCTCATCGGACGCCTTCTGTTCGGACGGGCGGAAATCCTGCTTCACTACGTCCAGCACCTGGATGTCCTTACCGACCTTCTTGTAGAAGCCGCTGCCGGTCTTTTGACCCAAGGCGCCTTTTTCGATCAGCGCGGCCAGCCATGACGGCGCCTTGAAGTATTTGTGCCAGGGGTCGTCGGGCAGGGTGTCGGCCATGGTCTTGATGACATGCGCCATGGTGTCCAGACCGACCACGTCGGCGGTGCGGTAGGTCGCACTCTTGGGACGGCCCAGCGCAGGGCCAGTCAGCGCATCGACCGTGTCGAAGCCGAGTTTGAACTGGTCGGTGTGATACATCGCCGACAGCATCGAGAACACGCCGATGCGGTTGCCGATGAAGTTCGGCGTGTCCTTGGCGATCACCACACCCTTGCCGACGGTGGTGACGAGAAAAGCTTCCAGCCCTTCGATCACGCTGGCGTCAGTGAGCCGGGTCGGAACCAGCTCGACCAAGTGCATGTAGCGCGGCGGATTGAAAAAGTGCACGCCGCTGAAGCGATGGCGCATGTCTTCCGGCAGCGCTTCGGCCAGCGTGTTGATCGACAGGCCCGAGGTGTTTGACGCAATCACGGCGGTCGGCGAAAGGTGGGAGGCGATCTTCTTGTACAGATCGAGCTTCCAGTCCATCCGCTCGGCAATGGCCTCGATCACCAGGTCGACATCCTTCAGATGATCGAGGTCGTCATCGTAATTGGCCGGGATGATCGCCGCGGCGAGCTTTTTGTCCGCCAATGGGGCAGGCGACAGCTTGGCCAGGTTTGCGATGGCCTTGAGTGCGATCCCGCTCTTGGGACCTTCCTTGGCGGGCAGGTCGAACAGCACGGTTTCGACGCCGGCGTTGGTCAGGTGCGCAGCGATTTGCGCACCCATGACGCCCGCGCCCAGCACGGCGGCCTTGCGGATGCGTAGTGCCGGGTGGGTTGACGATGCAGCGGTCATTGGCTTCTCCGATGATGCAAACAAGGTTGAAACAGATAAAAGGGTGCCACTCACGGGTGGCTGAGTCCGGCGACGGAAAAGCGGATCAGATGCTGTGCCGTTTGCTCACGATGTGCGTGTTCGCTGACGTCGTCCTTGCGCTGGATCATGCCGAACCCCGACATGGCATGGGTCAGGGCGCCGGTCACCAGGTCGATGCGCCAGTAAAGCTCCTGCTTGCTCAGCTGCGGCAGCAAACGGGCGAATTCTGCCGTGAACTGGCGCATCACGTGGCCATAGTTGACCGACAGAAACTGGCGCAAGGTATCATCGTGTTCGGCAAAGGCTCGCGCCAAAACGCGCATGAACAGCGAGCCACTGCCGTCGTGCGAGAGATCCAGCGCGGGGCGAATATAGGCGCCCAGGACGTCTTCGAGCGTGGTTTGTTCGGCGCCGACAATTTTGTCCAGCTCAGCCAGTCGAGTGGCGTTGAGCGCGTCGAGGCGGCGGCGGAACACCTCCTCGACCAACTTCTCCTTGGAACCAAAGTGATAATTGACCGCGGCAAGGTTGACCCCGGCGGCGCTGGTCAACTGCCGTAGGGACGCGCCATCGAACCCGCGCTGGGCAAACAGAGCCTCGGCGGCGCCGAGGATCCGGTCCTTGGTTGAGACGGGATTGTTCAAGCTCTCAATTTCCATCGGCTCACGGCCGGTTCAAACGATCGTTTGAGCATACGCGGACCGCCTGACGGCAGTCAAACGATCGTTTGTTGTAAACGGAATGTTACTTGCGTATAGGCTAGAATCTGTCAGACTTTAGCGGGCTAAACCCGCAGAACTCGTCAGATTTAATCTCAACCGGCCGGGGGGCGGTCGCGATTTCCTTCCCCTTATTACCGCTTTTCCGGAGCACACCCGTATGGCGCTGGAGCGCACTCTTTCCATTATCAAACCCGATGCCGTGGCCAAAAATGTCATCGGTGAAATCTACGCACGCTTTGAAAAGGCCGGCCTCAAGATCGTTGCTGCCAAACTCAAGCAGCTGTCCCGTCGCGAAGCCGAGGGCTTCTATGCCGTACATAGCGAGCGCCCGTTCTTCAAGGCGCTGGTCGATTTCATGATCTCCGGCCCGGTGATGATTACCGCGCTCGAAGGCGAAAATGCCGTGCTTGCCCATCGTGATCTGATGGGTGCCACCAATCCCAAGGACGCCGCGCCAGGGACGATCCGCGCCGATTTCGCCGAATCCATCGACGCCAATGCGGTGCATGGTTCGGACGCGGTCGAAACTGCCAAGATCGAGATTACCTATTTCTTTGCCGCGACGGACGTCCTTACCCAGTGAGTTGTGCGTTTGTCCCGAACGTGCAAATCAAAAAGCAGTCAGTGATGGCCGCGCTGTCAGAAAAGCCATGAACCAGGTACCTATCACTTCATTCGACGACAAGCTATCCAAGGTCAATCTGCTCGATTTCGATCGTGAGGGCATGCGTGAGTTCTTCACGCGGATCGGCGAGAAGCCGTATCGCGCCGAGCAGGTGATGAAGTGGATCTATCATGACCTTGAAGACAACTTCGAGAACATGACCGACGTGGGCAAGGTGCTGCGCGCCAAGCTCACCGAGGTTTGCTACATCGGCGTGCCCAAGACGATGCTCGACAGGGCGGCCAACGACGGCACCCACAAGTGGCTGCTGGGCATGGACAGCGGTAACGCGATCGAAACGGTGTACATACCCGAACCGACACGCGGCACCCTGTGCGTTTCCTCGCAGATTGGCTGTGCGCTGAACTGCAGCTTTTGCTCTACCGGCGCCCAGGGCTTCAATCGCAACCTCTCCACCGCTGAAATCATCGGCCAGGTGTGGGTGGCGGCAAAGTACCTGGGCAACATTACCCACCAGAATCGCCGCATCACCAATGTAGTGATGATGGGCATGGGTGAACCGCTGGCCAATTTCGACAACGTTGTCCGTGCGATGCGTTTGATGCGCGACGATCTGGGCTTCGGCCTGGCTGCCAAGCGCGTGACGTTGTCCACCGCCGGGATGGTGCCGCTGATCGACAAATTGTCCGAAACGATCGACGTCTCGCTGGCGGTGTCGCTGCATGCGGCCAATGACGAATTGCGCACCGAACTGGTGCCGATCAACAAGCGTTATCCGATCGCCGAACTGGTTGCTGCATGCCAGCGCTGGGTGGCACGCAAGCCGCGGACGTCGATCACGTTTGAATACACCTTGATGAAGGGCATCAACGACCAGCCCGCTCACGCTCGTCAACTGATCAAGCTGATGCGCCAACTGCCTACCTGCAAGGTCAATCTGATTCCTTTCAATCCGTTTCCGGGCACCCGCTACGAGCGCTCGAACGCCAACGACATACGCGACTTCCAGACGCAGTTGCTCGCTGCTGGGGTGCTGACGATGCTGCGGCGAACCCGCGGCGATGATATCGATGCGGCGTGCGGCCAATTGGCCGGGCAGGTCAGCGATCGCACGCGGCGCAGTGCCGACTTGCGCAAACAGCACGACAAAGGGGTGTCGCATGCGATTTGAGCGGGTATGGGTGTTCTGTCTCTTGCTGCCATTGGCCGGGTGCATCACGACGCAATCGGATACGAGCGCGCTTGGCAAGAACATGCCGCAGACCAGCAAGGCGGATCAGGCGATCGATGCGGCCCGGGTTCACACCGAACTGGCTCAGCACTACATGGCACAGGGCGATCTGCAGACTGCGCTGGCCAAGTTGACCCTGGCGCTCGACTTCGATCCGAATTATGCGCCGGCCCATACCGTCATCGCCGTTCTCGACGAGCGCATCAACAAGCCGGCCGATGCCGAACTGCATTACCGCACGGCGGTGCGACTTGAGCCTGCAAAGGGTGCGCCGAACAATAATCTTGGGGTGTTTCTGTGCAAGACAGGCAAGGGCGCGGAAGGTCTTGGCTATCTGAACAAGGCGGTGACCGACCCCTTCTACGCCACCCCTGATATTGCATTGACCAACGCGGGCGTCTGTCAGCTGCGCATGGACCAGGTCGCGGGGGCGGAAGCAAGTTTTCGTGACGCGATCGCGCGAAACCCGAACAATGCAGAGGCACTGTTTCAGCTTGCCAACGCGTTATATCTGAATAAGGATATGTTTCGTGCTCGCGCCTTTATCCAGCGGTTTGATGGGTTGGGGCAAGCGACGCCAGGATCGCTGAAGCTCGGCTACGATATTGAGTCCCGCCTGGGTAACCCGGAAGGTGCCCGTAATTACCGCAAGCGATTGATCGCCCAGTTCCCGGACTCGGAGCAAGCGCGCAATCTCGACCATGCTGCCAGCCAATGACCTCCATCCAGTTTCAATCGCACGAGCCCGATTCCAGCCAGACCGATATTTCAGGGATTGATTTGTCGGCTGCGGATGCACCGGCCACACAGTCCCACGACGTGAGTTTCGGCAGTCGGCTGCATGCGGCCCGTGAAAGGCGCGGATGGGCGATCGAGAGCTGCGCCAATACGCTCAAGCTGCCGGCACGATTGCTGCGGCAGCTGGAGCGCGACGAATACGACGGCAGCGACTCCAAGGTCTATCTTGCGAGTTATGTCCGGAAGTACGGCCGCTACCTGGGCGTCAATGAGGCAACTCTTCAGGTCGAGCTCGATCGCATTCAGCGGGTGGAGACCACGCTGGTAGCCACGGGCGGTATTTCCCACTCGCGCTTTCTGCTCGATCGCTTCGCCACGGCAGCCACCTACGTGGTGCTGACTGCCGTGATTGTGGTGCCGATGATCTGGCTCGGCGTGCGCGGTACGCTCGATCGCGACCTCAGTCATTTTGCCCCGCTCGATGCGACGCCGGTGGCCCAGCTGGACACGACCAGCTCGATCTCGGCGACGGATACGCCAGCGAGCAAGCTGCTTCCGGTGGCGCCGCCCGCGGTCCGGCCTGCCCTGGATCAGCCCCTGTTGGCGTCAATGGCGCCGTTCCCGAACATCGACAGCAGCGACAACCATTCGGCCGACGTGGCGGCAACGCCCAGCGCATCATCCACGGTGTCACCCGTCGACACGGGATCAGGTGCCCACCGCTTTGATCTGAGTCTGGACGCGAGCAGCTGGGTGGAAGTCGTCGGCTCTGACGGAACGCGGCTGGAGTATGGTCTGCTGCCAGCCGGTAGCGACAAGACGTATCGTAGCGACAAGCCACTTGATGTGCGGATCGGCAATGCCAGCGGTGCGCACATCAGCATCGACGGGCAACCGCAGCGGCTGGATGAATTTCGGCACGCCAACGTGGCGCATTTTCGAGTGCAGATGCAGGACGGCAAAGCCTCCGCCGCCAGCCTCTGATCTCCCTCCAGGGCCGCTCCAGACGGCCCTTTTCGGTTATGCTTGCCTATTGTCCTTTCGGCATTCGGAGGACGTGATCGGTCGAGCGTCATCGACCCTTTCCTTATTTACGCGCAAGACTGTGCACGCGCCTGCGGGTGCGCAGCCTTTTCAATGGTGATTGCATGGCATTCGAAGAATACGACAAGTACGAACAGAGCGAACTGGTGCAGACATGGCTGCGCGAGAACGGGATATCGATCATTGTCGGTATCGCGATCGGATTGGTCGGTATTTTCGGCTGGCAGCAATGGCGCCATCACCAGGCGCGTAACGAAGGAGAGGCAGCGCAGCTTTACCGGCAGGTGCAGGTGGCGCAGCAATCCGGCAAACCGGATGTCGCCACGCAGCTCACCGATACGCTGATGAAGGATTACGCCAAGTCTCCTTTTACGGTGTTTGCCATCAGCGACCGCGCCAAACAGGAATTGCAGGTCAAACAGCCTGAAAAAGCGCAGGCGTCGCTGGAATGGGCGGAAAACCACGCGTCCGATCCCGCGCTCAAGTCGCTCACCATGCTGCGCATCGCGCAAGTGGAACTGGCACAAGACCATGGCAAGGCCGCGCTGGCAACACTCGACCGCCTTCCTGCCGGCAGCTTTACAGGCATGGCTCAGGAACTCCGCGGTGATGTGCTGGTCAAGCTTGGACGATCGGACGACGCGCGCAAGGCTTACCAAGCCGCAATGTCCTCGCTAAGCGAAGAAGCGCCGCAGCGCGGTGCGCTGCAGATGAAAATTGATGATTTGGCAATTGCCGGGAAGCAGGGTGCATGAAACGATTTTTACTGATCACACTGGCTTCATTGGTAACCCTCACCGGTTGCCACTCCTTCAAGAAGGAAAACGTCCAGCCGCCGACGCCACTGGCAAAGGATTTCAATCCCACCGTGCAAGTGACTCACTTGTGGAGCAGCAGCGTTGGTGATGGCGCGGGCAACAGCGGTGCACGTCTTCGTCCAGCCGTGGTTGACGGTGTGCTCTATGCCGACAGCACCGACGGCAAGCTTGCCGCTCTCGATGCCGCGACCGGCAAGACGATCTGGTCCAAGAGTTCGCGCACCCACGGCTGGTTTGGTTGGGGTGATGCAAAGCGCAAGGATGCCCTTTACGCCGGCGGTCCCGCCGTCAAGGGTGACCTGCTCGCCGTGGGCACGCTGGATGGCCACGTCTACGGTGTGAGTGCAAAGGATGGCAGCCCTCGTTGGGAGGCCGAACTGAAGTCCGAAGTCCTGGCCACGCCAGTAATTGTCGGCGATCTGGTCGTAGTTCGTACTAGCGATGGCCGCGTTTACGGGCTCGACAGCAGCTCGGGCGAGCGGCGTTGGGTTTACGACCAGGGCAACGTTCCGCTGCTGAGCCTTCGCGGAAACGGCCCGTTGCTGACCGCCAATGGCGTGCTGTTCTTCGGCAGCGACGATGGCAAACTGGTTGCCCTTCGGCTGGATAATGGATCGAAGCTGTGGGAGCAGAAGCTGTCTGGTGGCGAAGGTCGTACCGAAATTGACCGGCTGAACGATGTCGATGGTTCCATTTTGCTTGACGGCACCACCCTCTATGGCGCCGCCTATCATGGCAAATTGATGGCCGTCGACGGCCCCAGCGGGCGTCCTCTATGGTCGCACCCGTTCTCGACGTTTGAATCGCTGGCCATCAGTGGCAACACCATCTTCGGTGTCGATGATCAGTCGCAGGTATGGGCATTCGACAAAAGTGGCGGTGCCGACACCTGGAAGAACGCCGCACTGAAATATCGCTGGGTCACCGGGCCTGCGGTACAGGGCAACTACGTCGTGGTAGGCGATTTGGACGGCTACGTGCACTGGTTGCAAACCGGCGATGGCGCGCTCGCCGCGCGTGAGCGTCTGTCCGGCAAGGCCATCCGCGCGCAACCGCTGGTCGTCGGCGACGTCGTGTACGTTGAAGACGTCAAAGGCCGCATCGGCGCTTACCGCCTCAACGCGCGCTAATCGCGGAGACCCTGGACTCATCATGCTGCCCGTCGTCGCACTCGTAGGTCGTCCCAACGTCGGTAAATCGACCCTTTTCAACGTCCTGACGCGCAGTCGTGACGCATTGGTCGCCGATTTGCCGGGCGTTACCCGCGATCGCCATTACGGTGTTTGCCGCAGTGGCGAGCGTCCCTTCGTGGTGGTCGACACCGGCGGCCTGTCCGGCGTCGATGACGCCATGGACGCGCTTACCGCCAAACAGGTTCGTCTGGCGATCGCCGAAGCGAACGTGCTGGTGTTCGTGGTGGATGCACGCGAAGGATTGCTGCCGCAGGATTACGTCATCCTCAACGAGCTGCGACGCAGTGGCAAGACCATCATTGCGGGCGTCAACAAGACCGATGGCCTGGACGACGAAGCCGTCATGGCTGAATTCTCGTCCTTCGGCGTGGTCAACATCCTGCCGCTGTCCGCGGCGCACAACCGCGGCACCAGCGACCTGATCGAAATGATCGTGCCACTGCTGCCGACGGACGAGGAAAGCGCCACCGAGGCAGAGAGCGAGGATGGAAGCATTCGCGTCGCCATTGTCGGCCGCCCGAACGCTGGCAAATCCACCTTGATCAATCGCCTGTTGGGCGAGGATCGTCTGATCGTCTCCGAAGTCGCCGGCACCACGCGTGACCCGATCCGCGTGCCGCTGGAGCGTGATGGAAGGCGTTTCACCCTGATCGATACCGCCGGCATTCGGCGCAAGGCGCGCGTCGAGGAAGCGGTCGAGAAGTTCAGCATCATCAAGACGCTGCAATCGATCGCTGCCGCCCAGGTGGTGGTGGTGATGGTCGATGCACGTGAAAACCTAGCCGACCAGGATCTCACCCTGATTGGTTACGCCATGGACGAGGGCAGGGCGCTGGTCATCGCGCTCAACAAGTGGGATGGGCTGGATCAGTATCAGCGTGACGAGTGCATGCGCGCGCTGGATCGCCGGCTGGTTTTCGTCAGCTGGGCCAAGCAGGTGCATATCTCCGCGCTGCACGGCTCGGGTCTGCGCGAACTGATGAGCGCTGTCGTTCGTGCGCATTCCTCGGCAACCCGGGTGTTGACCTCTTCGGATCTGACCAAGACGCTGGAGCAGGCTTATGAAGGTTATCAGCCTCCGTTGGTGCACGGCCATGCGCCGAAGCTGCGCTTTGCCCATCCCGGCGGCAACAACCCGCCGACCATCGTCATCCACGGTACGCGCACCAAGCACATTGCGCCGGCCTACCAGCGTTATCTGGAAAACTTCTTCCGCAAACGCTACAAGCTTGAGGGAACGCCGGTGCGAATTGCGTTCCGTGAGGGTGAGAATCCCTACGCCGGCCGCAAGAAGGTGTTGACCAAAGAGCAGCAGCAGAAAGCGCGGCGCAGGGTGACCGATCTCATCAAGCGTACTCGCTGAAAAATTGCCGGGGCATCGCCCCATCTGCTTCCCGTAGACTGGACGCATGAGCGAATCACTGAACCGCGATGCCTGGCTGGAAGCTCTGCGCGAACGTGTGCCGGAAGTGTCGCCCGCCCAGGCGCTGGTTCGACAGTCCCAGGGCGACTTGTTGATCGACGTGCGCGAGGACGGTGAACGCGCCAGCGGATCACCCGTCCATGCAGTGGGTTTGTCGCGTGGCTTTCTGGAGCTGCGTATCGAGCAAATCGAAGCCGATCGCCATCGTCCGCTGCTGCTGCTTTGTGGCAGCGGGCAGCGCTCGCTGCTTGCGGCAGAGACGCTTCAGCGCATGGGATACCACGAGGTGCGCTCGGTCACCGGCGGCTTCAGTCGCTGGAAAGCTGAAGGCCTGCCGATCGCCCACGAGGGCCTGGATAACGACGCTGCAGAACGCTACGCCCGACAGGTGCGGTTGCCGCAGGTCGGTGAATCGGGACAGCGTAAACTGGCCGCGGCGACGGTGGTCCTGCTCGGCGCGGGCGGCCTGGGCTCACCCGCCGCGCTGTATCTCGCGGCGGCAGGCGTCGGACAGCTAACGCTCATTGACGACGACAGGGTCGAGCGCTCGAACCTGCATCGCCAGGTCATTCACGCCGATGCCCGCGTGGGCATGGCAAAGATTGAGTCGGCGAGGATCACCTTGCTGGCGCTCAATCCGCGTGTGCGGATCGAAACCCGCGACGAACGCCTGCAGGCGGATAACGTCGAGCGTCTGATCGAAGGTCACGATGTGCTGATCGACGGCGCCGACAATTTCGCTGCGCGCTATCTGCTGAGTGCAGCATCGCTGCGCTTGAAGATGCCGATGGTTTATGGCGCGGTGGAGCGTTTCAGTGGCCAGCTCAGCGTGTTTGACCCGCGACGAGACGATTCCCCCTGTTATCGCTGCCTGTTCCCCGAACCGCCGGCGGGCGCCGATGCGCCAAATTGCAGCGAAGCGGGCGTGCTGGGCGTGCTGCCCGGCATCATCGGGCTGTTGCAAGCGACCGAAACGCTGAAACTGATTTTGGGACTGGGCGAGTCCATGGTCGGCCGGCTGCTCAGCTTCGATGCGCTCGACATGCGCTTCCGCGAAACGCGCTTGTCTCGTGACCCTAACTGTCCGGGATGCGGCGGGGCAGCATTCGACGGCTACCACCAGATCGCTGAGATGTGTGCCTCAGCAGACTAATGCAGGTCTTCGGGAATCAAGGCATATATCGCTGCATCCCGGGCCTTTCCCGAGACCCATAATCGCTGCCGGGAGATCGCCTCAAAGATCGCACCGGACTTTTCCGCGGTTCGGCGGCTTGCCTGATTGTCGGGCAGTATGACGATCTCGATCCGGATCAGTCCCAGGGTTTCAAAACCGAATTTTGCGACAAGAGGCACGGCCGCCGTGGCCACGCCTTGCCGCTGGCAGGATTCACGGACCCAGTAGCCCAGGTTGGCACGTCGGTGAAGTCGATCATGCTGGTTGAGTCCTGCCGCCCCCATCAGCTCGCCGGAGAGCTTGTCAAAGACGGCAAATGCAAAGTGATCACCCGCTGCCAACCCAGATTGACAGTGCAGGATCCAATGGGCAGCGTCTTCGATGCTGTAATCAGCATGGCACCACGGTAGCCAAGGCCCGACCGTTTCTACCGATGCGTGCACGGCTTCCAGCAAGGCCATGGCGTCATCGTCCTGCCACGGACGCAGGCGCAGGCGATCATCGACGAGCTCGATCGGGTTTATCCATCACCGTGTTTGTGTGCATCAGGCCCAGCCACGATAATGAACGACTTTACCTTCAGGCATCAAGATGACCGCACGCATCCTCGACGGCAAACGCATCGCTCAGGAACTGCTGGAGCGCGTCGGCATGCGCGTCACCGAGCGCGTCGGCCAGGGGCTGTCCGCGCCGGGGTTGGCGGTCGTACTGGTGGGTGGCGACGCAGCGTCGTCCGTGTATGTCCGCAACAAGCGCAAGGCGTGCCACCAGGTCGGGTTCCGCTCCTTCGACTATGACCTGCCATCGAGCACCGGCCAGGACGAACTGTTTGCGTTGATCGATCGATTGAACGCCGATCCCGACGTGCACGGCATTCTGGTGCAGTCTCCGCTGCCCGGACATATCGACGAAGACGCGCTGGTCGACCGGATCGATCCGAACAAGGATGTGGACGGATTTCAGGCGGTGAATGTGGGGCGCCTGGCGCTGCGCCGCTTTGGCCTGCGTCCATGCACGCCCAAGGGCGTCATGACCTTGCTTGGGCACACCGATCGTCCGGTGCGAGGGCAGCACGCGGTGGTGGTCGGCGTCTCCAATCACGTCGGGCGCCCACTGGTACTGGAGCTGATGATCGCCGGTTGCACCACTACCTCCTGTCATCGTTTCACGCGCGATCTGCGCAGTTTCGTCAGCCAGGCCGACATCGTGATCGTCGCCGTAGGCAAGCCCGGTCTGGTCAAGGGGGAATGGATCAAGTCGGGCGCGGTGGTGATCGACGTCGGTATCAACCGGTTGGAAGACGGACGACTGGTGGGTGATGTCGAGTTCGATCCGGCCGCAGCACGCGCCAGCTGGATCACCCCGGTTCCAGGCGGCGTCGGTCCCATGACGGTGGCGACGTTGATGGAAAACACGCTGGAGGCGGCCGAGGCGCACACCGCGCGGCAGCATGCCTGCTGATCGATTCACCGATCCGGCCTAACGGCTGGCGAGGGTCGGGGCTGGGCGCGTATAATCCCCTCTTTGCAGCGGGAATTTTCGCATGCGTATCCTCGCCGAGGCGCTGACCTACGACGACGTCTACCTTGTTCCGGGCCATTCCGTCGTGCTGCCACGCGACGTGGACACATCCACACGGTTCACCCGGAACCTGCGACTGAATATTCCCATTGTGTCCGCGGCCATGGACACCGTTACCGAGGCACGTCTGGCCATCACCATGGCGCAGAACGGCGGCATCGGCATCATCCACAAGAACATGACGGCCGAACAGCAAGCCGCCGAAGTTCGATTGGTGAAGAAGTTCGAGGCTGGCGTGATCCGCAGTCCGATCACGGTGACGCCCGACACCTCGATTCGCGAAGTGCTGCGGTTGACCCACGCGCATAATATTTCCGGCGTGCCGGTGGTGGAAGGGACGCGTCTGGTCGGTATCGTGACCAGTCGTGACCTTCGCTTCGAGCGCAAGCTGGATGATCCCGTACGCAATATCATGACGCGTCAGGACAAGCTGGTGACCGTGCGCGAGGGCTCCGGCCACGACGACGTGCTGCAACTGCTGCACACGCACCGGATCGAGAAAGTGCTGGTGGTCGACGACCACTTCCAGTTGCGCGGATTGATCACGGTCAAGGACATCCAGAAGGCGCGCGACAACCCGAATGCTGCCAAGGATAGCCAGGAGGCCCTCCTCGTCGGTGCTGCCGTGGGCGTGGGTGGCGACACCGAAAAACGCATCGAGACCCTGGTTTCCGCGGGCGTCGATGTGTTGGTGGTCGACACCGCCCATGGCCATTCGCAAGGCGTGATCGATCGCGTGGCCTGGGTGAAGAAGCGCTACCCGCAGGTGGAACTGATCGCCGGCAATATCGTGACTGGCGACGCCGCTCGCGCGCTGCTTGACGTGGGCGTGGACGCGGTCAAGGTGGGTGTAGGCCCCGGCTCGATCTGCACCACTCGCGTGGTCGCTGGCGTGGGCGTACCGCAGATCACCGCGATCGACATGGTGGCCACGGCACTGAAGGACGAAATCCCGCTGATTGCCGATGGCGGCATCCGCTACTCCGGCGACATTCCCAAGGCGTTGGCGGCAGGCGCTTCCACCGTCATGCTGGGTTCGATGTTTGCCGGTACCGAAGAGTCCCCGGGCGAAGTCGAGCTGTTCCAGGGACGTTCGTACAAAAGCTACCGCGGTATGGGCTCGATCAGTGCGATGGCACTGGGCTCCAAGGACCGCTACTTCCAGGAAGAAGCGGAAGCCGACAAGCTGGTGCCCGAGGGCATTGAAGGCCGCGTGCCTTATCGCGGCCCGCTGCGCAATATCATCCATCAGTTGATCGGCGGTTTGCGTGCGTCAATGGGCTACCTCGGTGCAGCCAATATCGATGACGTCCGCAACAAGGCCCAGTTCGTCAGGGTCACCGGCGCCGGCGTGGTCGAGGCTCACCCGCACGACATCCAGATCACCAAGGAAGCGCCGAACTACCGGCTGAATTCCTGATCAAGCGGGAATCGGAGGCGGTGAATCGGGCGTCGTCACGAACGGCCCCAGTCTCCAGCTGCCCCTTTCCCGGCTCCCATTTCTGCTTTACGGCCATGCCATGACCAACATCCATAGCGACAAGATTCTCATCCTCGATTTCGGCGCGCAGTACACGCAACTGATCGCTCGCCGCATCCGCGAAATGGGCGTCTATTGCGAAATCTGGGCCTGGGACCACGATGCGGATGAGATCGCTGCATTCGGCGCCAAGGGCATCATCCTGTCCGGCGGGCCGGAATCGACCACCTTGCTCGATGCACCGAAGGTGCCGCAACCGGTGTTCAACGCCGGTGTGCCGATCCTTGGCATCTGCTACGGCATGCAGACCATGGCCGCCCAGTTGGGTGGTGCTACGGAAGCGGCCGATGCGCGCGAGTTTGGCCATGCGAGTGTGGACATCGTGGCGCCCAGTCGATTGTTCGATGGCCTGAGCGATCATCCGGACCAGCACCAGCTGGATGTATGGATGAGTCATGGCGATCACGTCGCCACCGCGCCGCCGGGGTTTGTCGTCACCGGCAGCACGGATCGCATTCCGGTGGCGGTGATGGAAAACGAGCAAAAGCGCTGGTATGGCGTGCAGTTCCATCCGGAGGTGACCCACACCAAACAGGGTGGAGCGCTACTGCAGCGTTTCGTCGCCGACATCTGCGGTTGCGCCACGCTGTGGACGGCCGCCAACATCATCGACGATCAGATCGAACGCGTGCGTGCTCAGGTCGGTGACGAGCATGTCCTGCTCGGCCTGTCCGGCGGCGTCGATTCTTCGGTGGTGGCGGCGCTGCTGCATCGTGCGATCGGCGACCGACTCACTTGCGTTTTTGTCGATACCGGCTTGCTGCGCTGGGAGGAGGGCGACCAGGTGATGACGACCATGGCCGCTACCGACGAACACGGCATGGGCATCAAGGTCATCCGCGTCAACGCCGCTGACCGATATTTCAAGGCGCTGGAAGGCGTCTGCGATCCGGAAGCCAAGCGCAAGATCATCGGCGGCCTCTTCATCGACATCTTCGATGAGGAGTCAGAGAAGTTAATCGCTGCCGGCGGCGACGTGAAGTGGCTGGCGCAGGGCACGATCTACCCCGACGTGATCGAGTCCGCGGGCAGCAAGACCGGTAAGGCGCACGTGATCAAGAGTCATCACAACGTTGGCGGTCTGCCGGAACTCATGAAACTCAAGCTGGTCGAGCCGTTGCGCGAACTGTTCAAGGACGAAGTGCGCCGCATCGGCGTCGAACTCGGCCTGCCCCGAGCCATGGTCTATCGCCATCCGTTTCCCGGTCCGGGCCTGGGCGTTCGCATCCTGGGCGAAGTGAAACGCGAATATGCCGAACTGTTGGCCAAGGCGGATGCCATTTTCATCGACGAACTGCGCAAGGCCGACCTTTACGACAAGACCAGTCAGGCGTTCGCGGTGTTTCTGCCGGTGAAATCCGTGGGCGTGGTGGGCGACGCGCGAGCTTACGAATGGGTGATCGCATTGCGCGCGGTGGAGACTGTCGACTTCATGACAGCCCATTGGGCACATTTACCCTATGAGTTCCTTGGCAAAGTATCCAACAGAATAATCAATGAGTTACGTGGCATTTCTCGGGTGGTTTATGACATCAGTGGCAAGCCGCCAGCCACCATCGAGTGGGAATAGGAAAATCAAGCACTTGCGTTCCATCAGCGAAGCCGGTGTGATCCCAGCTTTCTCATGAAGAAGCCGCAGCCTGCTGAAATGGTTGAAGAAAATTTCCACATCGCGCCATCCTTTTCTGACGATGACCGGCAGTACATGCGGCGCGCGTTGCAACTGGCCGCGCACGCCCGCGATGCGGAGAACGAAGTGCCGGTCGGTGCGCTGATCGTCCAAGACGGGGAGGTCACCGGAATGGGCTGGAATCGCAACATCACCCTGCACGATCCCACCGCCCATGCCGAGATCATGGCCATGCGCGCGGCGGGCGAAAAGCGGGCTAATCACCGCCTCTCGGGCGCCACGCTGTATGTCACGCTGGAGCCGTGCAGCATGTGCGCGATGGCGATGATCCACGCGCGTATCAGTCGCGTGGTATATGCCGCTACGGATCCCAAAACCGGTGCCGCAGGAAGTGTCTTCGACACGTTGGTGGATCCGCGTCATAACCACCGTGTCCAGGTCAGCGGGGGCTTGTTGGGTGAGGAATCGACCGCGCTTCTACGCGAGTTTTTTCGCGCCCGCCGCTGACCCGAATGTCACAGGAACGCTAGTGCCTCGGCACAAGGTTGCTCGACTTTGAGTGTCAGCAGTGCATCGGCCCGGGTGTGGCCGAGGTTGACCGCGGCGATAGGCTTGCCAGCCTTCGAAGCCGCATTGATGAAGCGGTAACCGGAAAAAACCATTAATGACGAGCCCACCACCAGGACGGCATCAGCCGCCTCAAGCGCCTGGTTCGCCGCTTCCACCCGGTCCCGCGGAACATTCTCACAGAAAAACACCACGTCCGGCTTCAACATGCCGCCGCAACGCGGGCAGGGCGGAATGACAAAGTTCGAGAAACCCTGATCCTCCAGATCCGCGTCGCCATCGGGGGCGTCAGCGGCATGCAGTTTGGCCCAGGCGGGATTGCCGGTCAGCAACCAGGTCTGGAACTGCGCACGGGCAAGACGCTGTTCGCAGTCAAGGCAGCGCACCTGATCCAGTCGTCCATGCAAATCCACGACATGCCGGCTGCCTGCGGCCTGGTGCAAACCATCCACATTCTGGGTGAGCAACAACGCCAACTTGCCTTGCGACTCGAGCCGAGCCAGTGCGTGATGCGCGGCATTGGGCAACGCGGAACCGAAGCGACGCCAGCCGACCAGGCTGCGGGCCCAATAGCGCTGGCGGGTTGCCAGGTCGCCCACGAATGCCTGGTAGGTCACCGGTTGCGGCCGTTTCCAGCCGCCCAGGAGATCCCGATAATCGGGTATGCCCGAGTCGGTACTGCATCCCGCGCCGGTAAGCACAAACAGGCGAGGATGGCGGGCAACAAAGGCTGCCAGTTCCGTATCGTACGGGAGCTTCGACGCGCTAACGAAAAGGGAGTTGTCAGTGTTCATGCGCCCCAGTGTGCCATTTTGTCCGCTCAAGGTAGCGCACTGATCCGGTCGCCGGTCGAACCCACCAGCTGCAGCCTCATGCCCCAGGGTGAGACGAAATTGACCACCGTCTGTCCCGCGTCCGGCCCGGAGGTCGCCTTGACCGGTACACCGACAACACGAGCACCTTCCTTGCGAAGCCACTGGTCGGCAGTGTCCACATCACTGACCGTCAATCGCAACGGAGTCGTCCTCACCGAAGATTTGCCGGGCTCGCTCAGGACCAAATCCAGAACCGTGCCGGATTGGCACGCCATCAAGGTGGAGGTCTTGGCGCTTGCCGAGGTGTCGATGAACTCGCAGTCGAGGACATTTCGGAAGAAAGACGCCGCCGCCCTGACATCGGGCACAGCGACCTGCGCGTAGTCACGGCTGCGATG
>JALYXN010000340.1 GCA_030947085.1 Pseudomonadota bacterium
GACCCGCACGGTGTTCGGCAACCTCTCAGGGCTGGCGGAGCAGACCTTCTCCAGTGTCATCGCCACCATGCAGGCGCCGCTGCAGCAGTTCCTAAGTCCGGTGCTGGCGGCGGCCACGAACGCCACCGATATCGATGTTCTCAGCCTGCGCAGACGACCGACATCCCTCTACGTCGTCCTCCCTACCAACAAGCTGGACGAAAGCAGCAAACTGCTCAATATTTTCTTCAGCAGCCTGATCGGCAACAACCTCGACAAGCAGTTGGGAGAGGAGCCGGATCTGAAGTATCAGATGCTTCTCATGATGGATGAATTCACTGCCATGGGCCGTGTGGACGTATGGGCAAAACGCATTTCCATCTCCGCCAGTTACGGCATACGCGACCTGTGCATCATTCAAAGTCGCGCCCAACTGCGCGGCACCTACGGTGATAACGACGCCCAGAACTTCATCACCAACCACGGCGCGCAGATCGTGTTTGCCCCGCGTGAGCAGAGCGACGCGACCGAATACAGCGAAATGCTGGGCTACAAGACCATACGAAAGGAACACCGCAGCACCAGTCGCGGTGGCGGCTCGAACCAGGTCTCAACCAGCTTTACCGAAGAAAAGCGCGCGCTGTTCCTGCCGCAGGAAATCAAGGAGCTACCCGCCGACGACGAGCTGATCTTCTACGAAGGTTGTAAACCCATTCGCGCGAAGAAAAACTGGTATTTCAGGGATAAGCAGTTCAAGCAGCGGGCGAGCCTGGCGCCGGTTGACGTTGAAGCGTTAGTGCACGCCCAAGACACGGAGCGCCGAAGGGACCGACAAGTCATGCGGGCACGCAATGGAATGCCACCTACCTAAGCCAAAAAGCCTGATTCTTCGTCATTCCTGCGAACGCGGGATCCCAGTGACTTTGACTGGTGACGGGCCATCGAAACGTGGGATCCCCCCCCTTTCGCGGGGATGACGGGCCCAAGTAGCTGCCATTCGGCACAGGCCATTCAATCGAGAAAGTGGTGGATACAAGAAATGACTTTTCAACTCATGGTTAAAGTCACCGCGAACGCTGGCCAGGGGCGAATTTCTTGCGCTAGCTTTACTGGAGATGTTGCGTCGCAGGATGACATCGCCAGACGGGTACGCCCATGCTCCGCAACGCAGGGGATCGTCTGCGTTTCCTTCGCAGTATTTACCTTCGAGCGCGGTCGTCATGCCGCGCAGGGAGAGAAAATCAGGGGCGCAGGCCACTTTAGGGAGAGAGTTGATGCATTGCCGTCAAGCGCCGGGTAACAAAGTACCGGCTGAGTTGCTGTTTCGTCGCAAACTATGGGTGGCCATGTGCGCGCCGTTGGCGCTGCTGGCGCTATCGGCGCCCTTTTGCGTGCATGCGCAAGATACCGACGGGAGCGTACCGACATCTTCCGGGTCGGTGCAGACCTCGCCGCAAGCGCCGGCGACATCAACCACCCAGACAAAACCGGCGAACAAGAAAACCTCGCCCAAGGCGGCCGACGTCCGTGATCTGTCCGAGGTCGTGGTCACCGGTATTCGCGGCAGCATCCAGAGTGCGTTGAAAGCGAAGCAAAACTCCGATGACATCATCGAGGCGATCTCGGCCGAGGATATCGGCAAGTTGCCCGATGCAAGCATCGCCGAAAGCCTGTCGCGCCTGCCCGGCCTGGCCACCCAGCGGCTGGATGGCCGCGCCAATGTGATCTCGATCCGCGGCCTGTCGCCAGACTTCGCCGGCACCACGCTCAACGGTCGCGAGCAGGCGACCATCGGCGAGAATCGCGGCGTGGAATACGACCAGTACCCGTCCGAGCTGATCAGCAGTGTCGCGGTATACAAGACCCCTGACGCCAGCCTGATCGGCCAGGGCCTGTCCGGCACGGTCGACCTGCACACTATCCGGCCGCTCGACCTGCCACACCGCACCATCGTGCTGAACCTGCGCGGGGAGCACAACAGCAACGGCAAGCTCAACCCCGGCTCGGGCGTGGGCAACATGGGGCACCGCGCCAGCGTCTCCTACATCGACCAGTTCTTCGACCACACGCTGGGCGTGGCGGTCGGCTTTGCCCAGCTCGACTCGCCGATCCAGGAGAAGCAATACCAGGCCTGGTGGTGGAGCGTGGACAACGGTCCGGCCGGCATCGACCAGAATTGGCACGGCCCGCATTCGCCCGGCCTGCCCGACAACGTGATCTCGCAGGAAGGCATGCAACTGCGGGCCAAGTCGAAGCAGCAGAAGCGCAATGGTCTGATGACGGTGATCGAGTGGGCACCGGGCGAGCATTACCATTCCACGCTCGACCTGTATTACTCGACCTTCAACCAACGCACCACCACCAACGGCGTGCAGTGGTCGAGCAGCCCGTACAACCACAACGGCACGCCGTCCTACGACAACATCGGGACGGTGCCGTACCAGCCCTATCCGCTGGTGACCTCGGGCACCATCAACGGCCTCGCGCCGATCCTGCAGAACGACTACAACCGGGAACACGACAAACTGTTCTCGGCCGGCTGGAACAACCAGTTCTACTTCGCCGACGACTGGGAGGCAACCGCCGACCTGTCCTATTCCAGCGCAAAGAGAAGACTGCGCGATGCCTACCTGTTCGCCGGCCTGCCCAACGGTGGGTTGACCAGCGTGCAATTCCAGACGCCGGTCGGTAATGACTATCCGCACTTCACGCCCGGCGTCGACCTGGCCAACCCGGCCAACGTCGTGTTCACCGATCCGGACAACTATGGCTACAACGGACGCGAGGAGTTCGACCGGCAGAAGGACACCATCAAGGCGATCCGTCTGGAGGCAACCCATCCGGCCGGCTGGATCTTCTCCAGTTTCAATCTGGGCGTGGACTATTCCGAACGGACCAAGGTGAAGTCGGCTGACGTCTATTTCGCCTGGCTCAACGGCAACGGGTCCACCGCGGATACCTATGACAATACGCTCGGCACACCGATCGACCCGGGCCTGATCTTTCGTCCCACCTCGCTCGGGTACGGCGGCATTCCCGGCGCGCTCAACTACGACGTGCTGGGCGCGCTGGACAGCCAGTTCTACCTTACCCAGCGCAACGGCCGGGCCGACTACAACCGCAATTACACCGTGCGCGAGAAGGTGCCGGTGGCCTACCTCAAGTTCAACATCGACAGTCACCTTGGCAGTGTCCCGCTGCGCGGCAACCTCGGCGTGCAGGTGGTTCGCACCAACCAGTCCTCACAGGCGTTTCAGACCCATGGCGACACCCTGGTCGGCACCATCTCCGATGGCGATACCTACACCAAGGTGCTGCCCAGCCTGAACCTGGTCGCCCAGCTCAGCGACCACCAGTTCCTGCGTTTCGGCCTGGCCAAGACCATGGCGCGCGGCCGCATCGACGACGAGAAGGTCGCGACCTCCGCCAGCGTGTCCGAAACCAAGAGCGGCCCGGGCGCCGGTCAGGTGCTGTGGTCGGGCAGCGGCGGCAACCCGCAGCTGCGTCCGTATATCGCGGTAGGCGCGGACCTGTCGTGGGAGAACTATTTCGGCAGCTCGAGTTACGTGGCTGTCGCGGTGTTCAACAAGAACTTGCTGAACTACATCTACAACCAGAAAACGCTCAACTACGATTTCTCCCACTACACCAACGACAATCCCACCCTCACCCCGACCAGCAACATCGGTTCGTTCTCCCGTCCGGAGAACGGCACCGGCGGCAAAATGCAGGGGCTGGAATTGTCCGGCGCATTCGAGGGCGGATTGCTGACCGACGCGCTGGATGGTTTTGGATTGCAGGCCAACTTCTCGCTCACCAACAGCAACATCCCGCAGGGCTCGATATCGTCCATTCCGGGCGCGCCGCAGACGCTGCCAGGACTTTCGCGCAAGGTCGCCAATCTGGCGCTCTACTACGAAAAGTATGGCTTCTCCGCACGCATCGCCGAACGTTATCGCTCCTCGTTCACCGGCGAAGCCGTGGCCTTGTTCGACCAGCTGGGCTACACCCAGGTACTGGCGAACCGCCAAACCGACCTGCAACTCGGTTACGCCTTCGACACCGGTCGTCTGAACGGGCTGTCGGTGCTATTGCAGGTCAACAACCTCACCAATTCGCCCGACGAGACGCAGCAGATTGCCGGCTTGCCCAACGGGGTGAAAGCGGCTCGCCCGCTGGAGTACGACACCTGGGGACGCACCGTGATGTTCGGGTTCAACTACAAGCTGTAGCGCTGCATCCATGCAAGTCTGCGGACCTGCATGGCGGTGGACCTGCGGTCCGCGGGGAGTCCACCGCTGGCGACTTGCCACCAGCACCGATCGAGCAGCCACGCCAGGATGGCGTGGCCTGTTCAATTTTTGCAAACTTTTTACGCGGAAGCTTTTTTTCGCTATCCGGCCGTTACGCCAGCGCATCTAACGTGAAGCACCTTTTCAACAGGTCTCTTCATCATGTCGTACGGAAAGTTTGGTGGCGCCCGACAGCGCCGTCTGCCCTGGGCCGGTCACACTTCAGCACCCAGTGAATCGCCGTTCGCCAGCACAGACTCACGGTCATGAGTACTGCCCCGAAACGCGCCCGGGTAGGAGCACTGGCGCTGGGCGCCGTGGGCGTGGTGTATGGCGATATCGGCACCAGCCCGCTGTATACCATCAAGGCGATTTTCAGCGAAGAGGGCATTGCGCCGTCGCATGCCAACGTCCTGGGCGCGCTGAGCCTGATCTTCTGGGCGCTGATCATCGTGGTATCGCTGAAGTACCTGTTGTTCATCCTGCGCGCCGACAACAAGGGCGAAGGCGGCATCATGGCACTCCTGGCGCTGGCCCAGCGCAGTGTGCGGCAAGTGCCACGACTGCGGCTGACCATCATCGTGCTGGGCATCTTCGGCGCCGCGCTGTTCTATGGCGACGGGGTGATCACCCCCGCCATCTCCGTACTGTCGGCGGTGGAAGGGCTTGAAATCGCTGCGCCGGCTTTGCAACCGTGGGTGATTCCGTTGACGATCGTGGTGATCGTGGCCTTGTTCAGTGTGCAGAGGCAAGGTACCGGGCGGATCGGGTCCGTCTTCGGGCCGGTGTGCGTGGTGTGGTTCATCAGCATCGCTTCGCTGGGCGTGCTCGGCATTGCCCGCCACCCCGAGGTGCTGCACGCGCTCAACCCCGCCTATGGCGTGGCGTTCTTCGTGACCAATCGAATCAATGGTTTTCTGGCACTGGGTGCGGTGGTGCTGGCGGTGACCGGTACCGAGGCGCTGTATGCGGACATGGGTCATTTCGGCAAGCGACCGATCCAGCTGGCGTGGTTCAACTTTGTGCTGCCAGCGCTGGTGCTAAATTATTTTGGCCAGGGCGCGCAAATTCTCGCCGACCCCGCCGCGCTAGCCAACCCGTTCTATTACCTGGTGCCCAAGCCACTGCTCTATCCGATGATCGCGCTGGCGACCGCAGCGACCGTGATCGCCTCGCAGGCGGTGATTTCCGGCGCCTTTTCAATGACGCGCGAAGCGATGCAGCTGGGCTACATGCCACGCATGCGCATCGTGCATACCTCGCAGGAGGTCGCCGGCCAGGTGTTCATGCCGTGGATCAATCGCCTGCTGATGGTGCTGGTGGTGGCAGCGGTGGTTGGCTTCGGTTCGTCCGACCGGCTGGGTGCCGCCTACGGCATTGCGGTGACCGGAACGATGGTCATCACCACCTTGCTGGCGCTGGTGGTGGCGCGCTATCAGTGGCGCTGGGATCTGCCGTGGATTGCGCTCGTTGGGGTCCCGTTGCTGATCGTGGATGTGGCCTTTTTCAGCGCCAACCTGGTGAAGATCGCCTATGGCGGCTGGTTTCCGCTGGCGCTGGGTGTGCTCATGTTCGGCGTGATGAACAGCTGGCGCCGTGGGCGTGAACGCGTCGTCCGCGAAATCCAGCAGAACGGCCAGACACTGCAACCGTTCCTGAGGAACCTGGCCGAGTATCCGATCCTGCGCGTGCCCGGCACGGCGGTTTTCCTGACCGCGAGCGCTAGCGACATCCCTCCGGCGCTGCTGCACAACCTCAAGCACAACAAGGTGCTGCATGACCGCAACGTGCTGCTGACGGTGGAAACACTGGAGGTGCCGACCGCGGAGGTCGCTGACCGGTATGAGTGGACGCCGCTGGTGGAGGGCTTCGCCCGGCTGCAATTGCGCTTCGGCTATGCCGAGGACGCCGACATCCCTTCGCGGCTGGCGACATGCACTCGCGCGGGCATCGCGTTCGACCTGATGGAGACGACATTCTTTGTCTCGCGGGAAAAAGTGATTGCGCAAAAGCGCGGACACGGCATGATGCACGTGTTCGACACGCTGTTCGCCTTCATGTCACACAATGCGCTTTCGGCAACGGCCTTCTTCAACATCCCGGAAAATCGGCGCATCGAACTGGGCTCGAGCGTCGAGATATGAAGCGCGTTCTGTCACGTCGACCGACCAGCATGGTGGCGTCGCGTGCACGACAGGAAGAGTGAGCATGACCAGGACATCGCGCGATGACATTCCGCTGACCCCGTTGTCCGGTTTTGCAGGCTATCTCTTTGCGACTGTGACCGCGTTGCTTGCGCTGGGCATCGCGTTCGCGGCGACACGCTATCTGGCGGTCGCCAACCTGTCGCTGATCCTGCTGGTGGCGGTGCTGATCGTGGCAGCGCGTACTCGCATGGCGGTGGGCATCTACACCGCCATCGTGTGCTTTCTCGGCTACAACTTCTTCTTCACCCAGCCGTACTACACCTTTGCCATCGCGCGGGCGAACGATCTGGTCACCGTGGTGCTGTTCCTGGTGGTGGCGCTGATCTGCAGCCGACTGGCCACGCAGCTTGCCGGTCAGGTGGCTTCGTTGCGGCTTGCGCAGCAGCGGGCGGCCACCTTGCTGCAACTGGGACAGCAGCTTGCCGGAAGCAAGGACGCCCACGCCGTCCGGTTGACCGGTGCGACCACCATGGCCCAGGCATTGAAGTCACAGGTCATCATGCTCGAACGCGACGACGCCGGGACATTGCAGACAGCGCTTTCCGTCCCGCCCGGCGTCACACTCGACGCCACCGACATCGCCGCGGCGTCGTGGAATACGCAGGCGACCGCGGGCGATGCGCGGGCGATGGCCGATGCGAGCGGATACTGGATCGTGCCCATGGACTTGCAGACGCATGACCACGGCAGCGTCGCTTTTCTGCTCGACGCCACCTACCGGAGCCGGCAACCGGGCCGGTACGAACTGGCCGTGGCGATGTGCCAGGACATTTCGCTGGCACTGGAACGCGTGCGACTGGCCGAGGCGCTCGAGCAGTCCCGCGTGCAGGCGGAAACCGAGCATCTGCGTAACGCCCTGCTCTCTTCGGTATCGCATGATCTGCGCTCGCCACTGGCCTCGATCATCGGCAGCGCCAGCACGCTGGTGGCCTATGACCAGCAGTTGCCGCCAGAGGAGCAGCAACAATTGGCCGAAAGCATTGTCCAGGAGGGCGAGCGGCTGGACCGCTACATCCAGAACCTGCTGGACATGACGCGACTGGGTCATGGCACCTTGCCGTTGAAACGTGACTGGGTCGATGCCGCCGAGGTGGTGCGGGCGGCACTCGCCCGCTTGCAAAAATTTTTTCCCGCGCAGTCCGTTACCACCTCGCTGCCGGACGATACGCTGCTGCTTTACGTGCATCCGGCGCTGATCGAACAAGCCCTGTTCAATGTGCTGGAGAATGCCGCCCACTTTTCACCGGTGGATCAGGCCGTGCATATCGATGTCGGCATGGCGGACGAGCAGTTGCGCATCGACGTGAGCGACCACGGCCCGGGCATACCCGCCGACGAGCGCACGCGCATCTTCGACACGTTCTACTCGGTGTCACGCGGCGATCGTGGCCATCAGGGGACCGGGCTCGGGCTGGCGATCTGCCGTGGCATGATCGGCGCCCACGGCGGCACCGTCGACGCGTTGCCCAACGACGGCGGCGGCACCATCATCCGCATCGTGTTGCCGCTGCCCACGGCGCCGGAGACTTTGCCCTGACCACGTCCGCACCCCGCGTCCTGGTGATCGACGACGAGATGCAGATTCGTCGATTCCTCGATATCGGCCTTCGCGCCGAGGGTTATCAGGTGCTGCTGGCCGCCAACGCCGCCGAAGGGCTGGCGCTGGCGGCGAGCCAAGCGCCGGATTTGATCATTCTCGATATCGGCCTGCCCGACCGCGAGGGTCACGAGGTACTGGCCGAACTGCGCCAGTGGAGCGCGGTGCCGGTATTGATGTTGTCCGTGCGCAGCACGGAAACCGAGAAGGTGCGTGCGCTGGACAACGGGGCCAATGACTATGTCACCAAGCCCTTCGGTATCCAGGAACTGATGGCCCGCTTGCGCGCGCTGCTGCGCCACCATCCGGTAGCAGGGCCGGCCGATGTGTCGCCGGTTTACGACGATGGCCATCTCATGGTCGACCTGGTTCGCCGTGAGGTGAGCGTGGATGGGCGCGGCATCACCTTGACGCGAAAGGAATATGCGCTGTTTGCCCTGCTGCTGCGCCATATCGGCCGCGTGGTCAGCCAACAGCAATTGCTGCGCGAGGTGTGGGGCGCGAGCCACGTGCAGGACACGCACTATCTGCGCATTGTGCTTGGCCGCCTACGCCACAAGCTGGGCGACGATCCCGCCGCCCCACGCTGGCTCAAGACCGAACCGGGCGTGGGCTATCGGTTTCTGGACTCCGCCGGAGCTGGCGAGCGCGACTGAATACTTCGATGCCGAACACTCGCATCGGGGAACGCCTTGCGCCCACTCACCTCCGCCTGCTTCGGTCACCCGATGCGAGTACGGGTGCGACGGCCACCGGCGCATTGCGCTGGCTGCGGGGATCGGGCGGGCAACGGTTCCACGCTACAATCGGCGGTTCGCTTTCAGCAGATTTGCTCCCCATGTCCACGCATCTCCAGGAAACCCGCCGCCGCCGCACCTTTGCCATCGTCAGCCATCCTGACGCGGGCAAGACCACGTTGACCGAAAAGCTGCTGCTGTTCGGCGGCGCGATCCAGATGGCCG